>CAYWBE010000054.1:0-9775 GCA_964456295.1 uncultured Candidatus Nemicrothrix sp. | reverse complement strand
GGGCCGACGCCATGGAACTGCTCCTCACCGGCGAGGCCATCGACGCCCAGCGGGCGCTCGACATCGGCCTGGCCTGGCGGGTCGTCCCCCATGACGACCTCATGGCCGAGGCCCGGGACCTGGCCGACCGCCTGTGCCGGGCCGCCCCGCTGGCCGCCCGGGCCACCAAGGAGGTGGCGGTCCGCAGCCGGGACATGGGATGGACCGAGGCCGTCCGGTTCGGCGAGACGATGCGCCGGGTGGCCGGCGCCACCCACGACGCCACCGAGGGTCGGGACGCCTGGCGGGACAAGCGCCCCCCCGAGTGGGAGGGCCGCTGAGCCGACGACCAGACTCGGGACGTCCGGCGGCCGCCAGCCGCCCATCCATGCCCGGGAGGGTCCCATGAAGGTCGGAATCATGTTCGCCAACGCCGGTCCGTTCGGCACCGCCGAGGGCGGGACCACCATGGCCCGGGCCGCCGAGGCGGCGGGCATCGAGTCACTGTGGACCGTCGAGCACGTCGTCTATCCCGACGACTACGGGTCGACCTACCCGTACGACGACTCGGGTCGGATGGCCATGGCCCCCGACACCGACCTGACCGACCCGCTGACCTGGCTGACCTGGGTGGGCGCCCACACCTCGACCATCCGCCTGGCCACCGGCATCCTGATCCTCCCGGAACGCAACCCCGTGGTGCTGGCCAAGCAGCTGGGCACCATGGACGCCCTGACCGGCGGCCGGGTCGACCTTGGCATCGGCGTGGGCTGGCTGCGGGAGGAGTTCGACGCCGTGGGCATCCCGTGGGAACGCCGGGGCGCCCGGACCGACGAGTACGTGGCCGCCATGCGCACCCTGTGGGACGGCGACAACGTGTCGTTCGACGGCGACTTCGTGTCATTCGATCGCGTGTCGTCCAACCCCAAGCCGGTCGACGGGTCGGTGCCCATCGTGGTGGGCGGCCACAGCAAGGCCGCGGCCCGCCGGGCCGGCCGGCTGGGCGACGGCTTCTGGCCCGGCAAGGGCGACCTCGACCACCTGCTGGACGTCATGCGCCGCGAGGCCGAGGCCTACGACCGGGACCCCGACGCCATCGAGGTCACCTGGGCTGGAGACCTGACGGCTGGCGAGGATCCGGTGGCCGCCGCCGGGGCACTGGCCGCCAAGGGGGTCAGTCGGGTCATGGTGCCGGCGTTCCTGTTCTGGCGCAGGACCGCGGAACGCCTCGCCGCCTTCGGCGACGAGGTCGTCACCCCACTGGCCGACCTGTAGCCCAGCCGGGTCGCCCGATCGGGCTGCCGCCGCGTGACGCGGGCCCTACCCTGACGACGTGCACGCTTCGGGGAACCACCGTTCGGAAGCCCACCGGTGACCGGCACGATGCGCGACCCCCGGTCGTCCAGGGGCCGTGACTTCGGCCCGGCCTTCGGGCTGGGTGGCCGCGGCCGGACACCCCGGGGAGGTGGTCGCCGTTCGCCCGGCGGGCTGCCCGGTGGGCTGGCAGCCTGGATCCTGGGGCTCGTGGTGGTGGCCTTCTTCGCCGTCGTCGTACTGGGTAGCGACGAACCGGCCACCGAGCGAGCCACCGAACAGGACCTGACGGCCACCGTCCAGGGGGCCATGGTCCAGGCCGGCCTGCCCACCGTGGAGGTCAGGGTCGTGGACTGGACGGTCATCCTCGAGGGGCGGGTGGCCACCGCGGACCTCAAGGAGGCCGCCGAGCGGGTGGCCTTTGCCCAGGCCGACGTCATCGCCGTGCAGAACCGGCTGTTCGTGCCACCACCGGTGGACGACCTGGTCCCCACCTCCACCACCGTCCCCGACCTGCCCGCCTCGCTGGCCGACCTGGTGCTGCAGGCCCGCCTCGGCGCGGTGGGCGCCCATCCCCCCATCCAGTTCGAGAGCGGCGGCGACCGGATCACGCTCGAATCGGTTCCCACCCTGGACCGCCTGGCCGATTTCCTGCTCTTCGAATCGACCATCCGGGTCCAGATCATCGGCCACACCGACAGCGACGAGCGCAGCCCCGGCGACAACCTCCAGCTCTCGGCGGTGCGGGCCGAGGCGGTCCGCACCCAGCTGCTGGCCCGCGGGGTGGAGCCCGACCGGCTGGTCACCCTGGGCATGGGCCATGCCGATCCCATCGCCGACAACCTCACCAAGTCCGGGAAGGCGGCCAACCGCCGGATCGAATTCCTCCTGCTCCGACCCGGCGAGGAGGGCCTCCCGCCACCCCCGGACCCGACCGCCGACCCATCGGCTGATGAGGGGATCCCCGATCCGGGTACCGACGACGGGGGAAAATGACGGGGACAGGTCAGCGAGGGTCACCGCCGACGGGCGGTGACCGGTCACTCAACGGGGAGGGCTCGCATGAAGGCCAATCACAGGGGCCCGATGGGTCTGTGTACCGAATGTCGCCGCACCGGTGCGGTCGAGGTGGTGGGGCTGGTCTGCGACCGGTTCGGCGCCTCGGCCCAGCCGACCGGTGTGTGCACGGAGTGCCGCATCAGGAACCACGCCCACCAGACCTGACCGGGGACACCGGGCCTGCCACACTCGTGGCATGGTCGTCAGCGAGCCAACTCCGTCCCCGGACCCGATCGGGACAGCATCCGTTCCCGATCCCGGCTGGCGGGGCGTCCACCACCTGGCCATGGTCACGCCGGACATGGACACCACCGTTCGGTTCTACGTCGGGGTCCTCGGGATGCCGCTGGTGGCCACCCTGCGAGCCGGCCCGATGCGCCACTACTTCTTCGAGTTGGGGCCCGGAAACACCATCGCCTTCTTCGAGGTGGCGGGTACCGAGACGTTCTCCAAGCCGGCTGGAGCTCCATCGTCACGGCCCATCCAGTTCGACCACGTGGCCTTCGCCGTCGATGACGAGCCAGCCCTCCTGGCGCTCCAGCGACGCCTCGACGAGGCCGGCTGTGAGGTAACCCCGGTCGTGGACCACCACATCCTCCGGTCGATCTACTTCCACGATCCCCATGGCATCGCCCTGGAGGCCTCCTGGTGGACGGTCGGCCGGGACCATCTGGGCTTCCGGCCCTACGATGCCGAACTGTTCGCCGACCCGGCCCCGGTCGCCGCGGTGGACGAGTTGGCGGCCGGTGGCCTGTGGTCCACGCCGACCACCAGACTTCGCTGACGGGTGGAGCGCGGTGGGCCGACGCACCCCCTGGCGGGCCCGGGTCACCGGGGCCGCGGTGGGGCTGTTCAGCCACGCGCCGGACCCGCTGGCCTCGACCTTCGACCACCCGGGCGACCCCGGGCTGTTCGGGCCCGGCTCGGTCACGTGGCGGGTCATGTGCGACCCCTCCACCTTCGTGGGTGGCGTCCGTGCCCTGCTCGTCCAGGCCGCCCACCCGGAGGTGGCCGCCGGGGTGGGCGACCACTCCTCCTACCGGGCCGACCCACTGGGCCGGCTGTCGCGCACCGCGTCCTACGTGACGGCCACGGCCTATGGATCGCTACCCGAGGTGGACGGCGCGGTGGGCATGGTGCGACGCCTGCACGGGCCGGTATCGGGAACGTCGCACCGCGGCCGGGCCTACTCGGCCGCCGACCCGGCGATGGCCGCCTGGGTCCACAACGCACTGGTCGACTCGTTCCTGGTGGCCCACCGCACCTATGGGCCGGGCCCCATGACCGATCAGGACGCTGATGCCTACGTGGCCGAGCAGGTCCGCCTCGGCCAGCGGATGGGGGCCGACCCGCTGCCCGACACCGCGGCGGCACTCACCCGATGGCTGGTCAACCATCCGTCGCTCGGGCCCTCGCCGGCCGGGGCCGACGCCGTCCGGTTCCTGGCCGGGCCACCGCTGGACTCCCCGGTCCGCCTCGCCTACCGGATCATCCACGACGCCGCGGCGGCCACCGTCCCCACCCCGGTGCTGGACGTGCTGGGCATCCGCCGGAAGCCGGGTGCCGTGCTGAAGGGTCGCCTCCTGGTCCGCGCCCTGCGGGCCGCCCTCGGTGCTTCTCCGGCCTGGGCGGCCGCTCTGGAACGCTGCGGCGAGCCCCGCCCACCGGGGGTGCGGTTCCGCAACGCCCCGGGAACCACCCGCTGACCGCCCGGATCCCGGCGACGACCGGGTACCAGCCCGGGGGCCCGGTCAGGCAGCCAGCACCGGATCGCCCGGCGTGAACTCGACCGGCAGGTGCTTGATGCCGTTCACGAAGTTCATGCGAAGCCGGTCGGCCGGCCCGGTGATGGCGATGTCGGGCATGCGGGCGGCCAGGCCCTCGAAGATGAGCTTCAACTCCAGCTTCGCCAGGTTGGCCCCCAGGCAGAAGTGGGCGCCCCCGGCCCCGAACGCCAGGTGGTGGTTGTCGGTCCGGGTCAGGTCCATCCGGTGGGGGTCGTCATAGACCGCCTCGTCCCGGTTGCCCGACGGGTACCAGAGGGTGACCTTGTCCCCGGCCCGGATCTGCTGGCCACCCAGCTCGGTGTCGGCCGTGGCGGTTCGCCGGAAGTAGTTGACCGGGCTGGTGTAGCGCAGTACCTCGTCGACGGCCTCGTCGGTCATCTCGCCCGTCTCGACCACGGTGGCCCACTGGTCGGGATGGTCCAGGAAGCCGATGAGGCCGAGGGAGATGGCGTTGCGGGTCGTCTCGTTGCCGGCCACCAGCAGCAGGGTGAAGAAGAGGTCCCGCTCGATGTCGGTCAGCTCGGTGACCGTGCCGTCGTCCAGCGTCACGGTGGCCGACGTCAGCACCGTCCACAGGTCGTCGGCCGGCTCGGTCCGCTTGCGGTCGGTCAGGGCGTGGGCGTACATGGCCATCTCGACCATGGCCGCCTCGTAGGTGGCGTTGTGGTCTGACGCCGTACCGTCGGCGTCCGCCGGGTCCTGGTACTCGGGGTCGCTCCCGCCGATGGTGCGGTTGGACCAGTCCAGGAGCAGGTGGCGGTCCTCGTCGGGCACGCCGATGATGTCGGCGATGGCCATCAACGGCAGTTCGGCGGCCACGTCGAGCACGAAGTCGGCGCTGCCCGCGCCACAGATGCGGTCCAGGATGATGTCGGTCCGCAGGCGCATGACCTCCTCCATGCGACGCACCATCCGGGGGGTGAAGCCGGTGTTGACCAGCTTGCGGTAGCGGGTGTGCTTCGGCGGGTCGGTCATCACCATCTGGAGGCCCGGTCCCCGACCGTCGGCGATGTCGTTCAGGGCCACGCCGCCCGCCCCGTCACGGCCCGGCCCCGTCTGGTGGGAGAACAGGGTGCCCGACCGGTGGGCCTCGGTGATGTGCCCGTAGGACGAGACCACCCAGAACGGCTCGGGGTGCTCGTCGGTGGCCGGATGCCGCCAGACCGGGGCCTGGCGGCGCAACAGGTCGAACCAGTCGTGCGGCATCCGCTCGGCGAACACGTCCGGATCGGTCAGGTCGATGTCGTCCAACGTGGTCGCCGACGTGGTCATGCAGTGCCTCCCGTAGTTCCCTTCCACGGAAGATATCTTCCTCGGAAGCGTTCTTCAAGTCGCGCGGTACGCTCGCCCCATGGCCGACCCCACCGGGCCCCCGGACCAGACCGAGCTGGTCGACCGGGCCGTAGACCGACTCGTCCCCCTCGCCGACGCCCTCGAGGCCACCTCGGCCGGAATCCTCGTGTGGGCCTACCTGGCCGGCCGCCAACTGGAGGTGTGGTTGGCCGAGGCCCTCGGCCCCACCGGTCTGACCACGTCGGAGTTCGGCGCCCTGGCCGGTACGGCCTTCGCCGGAGAACACACCCTCACCGCCGGCGACCTGGCCCAGTGGACCGTCCAGACCTCGGGCGGCACCACCAAGACCATCCAGCGCCTGGTCGACCGGGGCCTGGTGCGCCGGGTGGCCGACCCGACCGACGGCCGGCGCACCCTGATCGACGCCACCCCGGACGGCCACCACCTGGCCGCCGTGGTGGTCGCCGACCTGGTGGGCCGCCTGGAGGGTGACCTCGGAGACCTGGACGCCGCCCACCGGACCGACCTGAAGGACGGGCTCCGACGCCTGTCATCGGCCCTCGGGTGGCGACCCGCCGGCAGCGAGTAGACATCGACCATGGGATCCAACGCCGCATCCCACCGCGCCTCAGAAGGCGCCTCGCCGGACGGGCCGGCCTTCGGCTGCTCCTCCTTCGACCACCTGCTGGGCATCGAACCGGCCACCAGCCCGTGGTTCGACACCAGCCAGGCCGACGTGGACGCCCACGCGACGACAGCCGGCGACGGCGGCTGGATCCACAACGACGTCGAACGCTCGGCGGCCGGCCCCTACGGCTCCACGCTGGTCCAGGGATCGCTCATGCAGGCCAACCTGCCCCGCATGGTCCGTGGGGCACTGGACTGGCCCACCGACGGCATCCTCAACCGCTTCCACTACGGCTACGACCGGGTCCGGTTCGTCCACCAGGTCCCCACCGGATCGAGGATCCGGGGTCGCTTCGTCCTGGCCGAGGTCGCGCCGAGGGCCGACGACGGCCGTGACGTGCTGGCCCGCATCGGCTGCACCATCGAGGCCGAACTGCCCGACGGTCGGGTCGTTCCGGCCGTGGTGGCCGACATGCTGGCCTACTTCGTGGCCGAGCGTTGACCACCGGCGACCGGGCCTGGCCCCCGCCACCGGTGGCCCCCGTCCTGGACCGGATCGACCGGTACCTCGACCACTGGGCGGCCGACCGGGGTGACGCCGAGTTCCTGGTCGACGGCGGCCCGACCTGGACCGGCCGACGACTGACCTGGCACCAGGCACGCACCGAGGTGGACCGGACGGCCGCCGCCCTGATGGCCGCCGGACTCCGGCACGGCGACCGGGTGGCCTGGCTGTCCGATCCCCGGCTGGACTTCTTCGTCCACTTCCTGGCCGCCACCAGCATCGGCCTGGTCTGGCAGGGCCTGAACCCGAAGTACACGTGGAACGAGGTGTCCTGGGTGGTCGGCGACTTCGCCCCCCGGATGGTGTTCGACGGGCGGGCACCCGACCCGGAAGGAGGCGCGGCCGACGACCTGGCCGACCGCCTGGTGGCCGGGGTGGACGGGCTCGAACGGGCCGTCACCGTCGACGGACCCGGGTGGGAGGCCTTCCTGGCCGCCGGCGAGGCCGTGTCCAAGGGCGACCTGGCCGCCCGACGGGATGCCGTCCAGCCGCTCGACCCGGCGTTCGTCGTCTACACCTCGGGCAGCACGGGACGCCCCAAGGGGGCCCTGCTCACCCACCGGGGCGTCTGCTGGTGCGGGGTCACCGGCACCACGGCCCGGGGCGCCGCCGACCTCTCGGTGATCTGCAACCTTCCCGTCAACCACGTGGGGGCGGTCAGCGACGTCTGCTGTCGCAAGATGGTGGGTGGCGGCACCATCGTGTTCCAGGAACGGTTCGACGCGGCGGCCATGCTGGCCACCATCGAGGCCGAACGCATCAGCGTGTGGGGCGGCGTGCCCACCATGTTCCAGTTGTGCACCGACCATCCGGACTTCGCCACCCGAGACCTGTCCAGCATCCGCCAGGTCCAGTGGGGAGGTGCGGCCATGCCGGCCCCGGTGCTGGACCGACTCCTGGAGCGCCTCGAGGTGGACCGCTGCGTCTGCGGCTACGGCATGAGCGAGACGACCGGTGGTGTCACGGCCATGCCACCCGACGCCACCCGCGAACACCTGGAGACCACCGTGGGGAAGGTCATCCCCGGCCACGAGTTCCGGATCGCCGACGCCGACGGCGTCGAGATGGCCCCCGGCGAGTCGGGTGAGATCCAGGTACGGGGCGACTGGACGATGGCCGGCTACTGGAACCGCCCCGAGGCCACCGCCGAGACCATCGACGCCGAGGGCTGGCTCCACACCGGCGACCTGGGGTTCCTGCGCCCCGACGACCACGTGCAGTTGGTGGGCCGGATGTCGGAGATGTTCAAGACCGGCGGCTACAACGCCTACCCCCGGGAGATCGAGATGTGCCTGGAGGAACACCCGGCGGTCCGGATGGCCGCCGTGGTGGCCGTGTCCGACCCGTTGTTCGACGAGGTGGGCCACGCCTTCGTGGTGGCCGGACCGGAAACCGACGCCGACCACCTGCGGGCCCACTGCCGGGAACGCCTGGCCAACTACAAGGTGCCCAAGGTGGTCCACCTGCGCGACGAACTGCCCCGACTGGCCATCGGCAAGGTGGACAGAAAGGCACTGGCCGCCGAGGCGGCCCGATTCACGAGTAGCTGATCACGAGTAACTGAGGACCGGGTCGCCCCACAGCGACTCGTCGGGGGTGATCCCCAGGCCGGGCCCGGGCGGCAGGTCGATCCATCCACCGTCGAGGCGGATGCCGTGCTCATCGTCGTAGTGCCCGTCCACGTACGGCTCGGCGATCCACGTGCCCTCGAAGTTGGCCGGATCCACGGTCGCTCCGACGTGCAGCGCCGCAGCGGCTACCAGGTCGCCGCCCCACGTGTCGTCCACCGTGTGGGGTCGCCGGGCCGCCGCACACACGTCGCGCACGGCCCGCATGGCGCTGATCCCACCCACCCGGCTGACCTTCATGCCGAATCCGTCGGCCACCCGCTGGCCGATGGCCGTCACCACCGTGGCCAGGTCGGTGGCCGACTCGTCCAGGTAGAGGGGGTGGCACACCTTCCCGACCAGCGAGGCGTTCTCCTCGTACGAGTCGCACGGCTGCTCCAGCACCATGGGGATGTCGCGACAGGCCTGCGACACCTGGATGGCGTCCCGGGTGGTCCACCCCTTGTTGGCGTCGGCCGCCAGGCGGACCCCGGGGCGCAGGGTGGCCGCCACGGCCCGCAGCGCCGCGATGTCGTCGGCCACCGGTCGCCCGCCGACCTTGAGTTGGATCCGGGTGAAGCCCTCGGCCTGCCGGGCCTCGGCGTCGGCCGCCGAGTCCTCGGGGGAGGCGATCAGCACCCCGTGGTACGAGGGCACCCGCTCGCGGACCGCTCCGCCCAGCAGGTCGCAGACCCGCACGCCGTGGACCTTGCCGGTGGCGTCCCAGCAGGCCACGTCGACGGCCGCCTTGGCGTAGCGGTGCCCCATGAGGGCCTCGTCCATGGCCGCCCCGACCCGACCGATGGCCGTCGGGTCCAGGCCCACCAGGTGCGGGGCCATCTCGGCCAGGGCCGCCCGGGCCCCGAGGGCGTGCTGGGGCTGATAGGTCGACCCCAGCGGGCAGGTCTCGCCGTAGCCCACCGTGCCGTCGTCGCACTGCAGACGGACGATGGTGGTGTCCAGGTGCCAGACGTCCTGGACGGCCATGCGGTAGGGCGCACCCTCCACGGGTCCGCGCACCGGCAGGTCGTGCTGGAACACGTCGACGGCGACGATCCTCATCGGCCAACTCCCCCGGGTCGTCCTGGGCCGGGCCATGGGTTCCCGGCGACGGCGCGGACGGTAGCAGCGGGCCCAACCCCCCCCACTCTCCCCAGAGCGCCTGCGTGATCACCCCAGCGGCCGGCCCTGCGGCCAGTGCCTTTCCCATCACTACAAGAGTTTCCCCACAGTAGAGATTTCTCTTGAATCATGTGGCAGGCGTCACTACCCTGACGGACGGTTTCACCAGAGGGGGCCCGCTCGCGGGTGCTCTTGGACACATCGGGGGGGGTGGTACTGCTCCCCCTTAACCAACAGAGGGGAAACGTTTCATGTTGAAGCGATTCATGGTCATTCTCGCCGCCTTGGCGATGGTGGCAACGGCCTGCGGGTCGGACAGCGACGACGCCGGATCGAGCAGTGGCAGCAGTGCCGCCTCGTCCAGCGACAGCAGCAGCAGCGACAGCAGCAGCAGCGACAGCAGCAGCAGCGACAGCAGCAGC
>CAYWBE010000053.1:0-9794 GCA_964456295.1 uncultured Candidatus Nemicrothrix sp. | reverse complement strand
CATGGTCCGGCTGCCCAGGCGCCCTAGGTCCTGCGCCGCCCAGATGGCCCGCAGCGTGCCCTGCACGGCCCACGGCGGGTTGGCGGCGATGGTCCGGGCCAGTCGCCCCGCTGCCTCGGCCAGCCCGTCGGCCGGCACCACCTCCGATACCAGGCCCATGCGGAGCGCCGTATCGGCCGAGATCCGTTCGCCGTTACCGGTCAGCGACATGCGCATGACCTCGCCGAACGGCATCCTGTCGAGCATCTTCATCGGCTCGTAGACGGCGGGCATTCCGTAGGTGACGTGCGGATCGAAGAAGGTGGCGTGCTCGGCGGCCACCAGCACGTCGCACTCGCCGAGCAGGTAGAAGGCGCCGCCGCAGGCCATGCCGTTCACGGCGCCGATGACCGGCTTCCACAGGTCGTTCGACTTGGGACCCAGCCAGTCGCCCGGGTCGTCGTACATGAAGTTGTTGGACGTGCCGTACAGGGCCGGCGAATCGTCCAGGGCGGTGAACGGCTCGTTGCGGTCGATCCCGGTGCAGAAGGCCCGGTCGCCGGCCCCGGTCAGGACCACCACCCGGACGTCGTCGTCGGCCCGGAGGGCCTCCCACAGGGCCCGGCAGTCGCGTTGCATGCCCGCCGTGAAGGCGTTGTGGGCCTCGGGCCGGTTCAGGGTCACCGTGGCCACGTGGTCGGCGACGTCGACCAGCAACGTGTCGAAGGCATAGGGCGCCGGGTTCGGGTCGCTCATCGGCCTGACCCTAGTGCCGGGCCCCGTTCGGCCCGGGTGCCCGCCGTCGGGAACCCGGTCGGTACTGTCGGCCCGCATGAGCGACGGGGCGGACGACCGGAATCCTCCTGACGGCGGGTCGGGCACCTGGCAGCCCGAACTCGACGAGCTGGCCCGCCGCGAGGCGCTGGCCGAGCGGATGGGCGAGCCCGACAAGGTGGCCCGCCAGCACGACCGGGGGAAGCTGGACGTCCGCCAACGCATCGACGCCCTGGTGGACGACGGTTCGTTCCGCGAGATCGGCAAGATCGCCGGGAGCGCCACCTACGACGCCGACGGTGAACTGGTGGACCTCCGGTCGACCAACTTCCTGTTCGGGCGGGCCCGCCTCGACGGTCGGTCGGTGGTGGTGGCCGCCGATGACTTCACCGTCCGGGGAGGGGCGGCCGACGCGGCGATCATCGGCAAGCAGGTGGCCGCCGAGAAGATGGCCGGCGAACTCCGCCTACCCATCGTGCGGCTCATCGACGGCACCGGTGGCGGTGGATCGGTCCGGACCCTGGACACCGACCCGTCCAAGAAGGTCACCGAGGGTGATGGCGGCTACGGGAGGGGTGCCCGCACCTACGTGCCGATGAACCCGGGATGGGAGCACGTGGTGTCCAACCTGGCCACCGTGCCCACCGTGGCGCTGTGCCTCGGGTCGGTGGCCGGCCTGGGAGCGGCCCGGGCGGTGACCAGCCACTACTCCGTCATGGTGAAGGGCATGTCGCACCTGTTCGCCGCCGGACCGCCGGTGGTCAACCGGATGGGCGGGGAGCAGGTCGACAAGGAGGACCTGGGCGGGAGCCGCATCCACACCCGCAACGGTGTGGTGGATGACGAGGTGGGGTCCGAGGTCGAGGCCTTCGAACGGACTCGGCGGTTCCTGTCGTACCTGCCGTCGTCGGTCCACGAACTACCCGATCGGGGGCCGGTCACCGACGATCCGGGTCGGATCGACGATGCGCTGGCCGACGTGGTGCCCCGTGACCGGCGGCAGGTGTACCAGATGCGGTCCATCGTCTCGTCGGTGGTCGACGAGGGGTCGTTCTTCGAGATCGGTCGGGCCTTCGGACGCTCGGCCATCTGCGGCCTGGCCCGCCTGGACGGCTGGCCGGTGGCCCTGTTGGCCGGCGATCCGTACCACTACGGCGGCGGCTGGACCGCCGACTCGTCCCAGAAGGTCACCCGCTTCCTGGACCTGGCCGAGACGTTCCACCTGCCGGTCGTCCACCTGGTCGACAATCCGGGCTTCGTGATCGGCACCGAGGCCGAGCAGCAGGCCACCATCCGCCACGGGTCGCGGGCCCTGGCCGCCGTCTACCAGGCCACTGTGCCGTGGTGCTCGGTGCTGGTCCGCAAGGCCTTCGGGGTGGCCGGGGCGGCCCATTCGCCGGGACACCGCTTCCAGTACCGCTACGCGTGGCCGTCGGGTGACTGGGGGTCGCTGCCCGTGGAGGGTGGCGTGGAGGCCGCCTACCGGTCCGACCTGGAGGCCTCTGATGATCCCGAGGCCCTGCTGGCCGAGATCACCGAGCGGCTGAACCGGGTGCGCTCCCCGTTCCGGACCGCCGAGGCATTCCTGGTCGAGGAGATCATCGACCCGAGGGAGACCAGGCCGCTGCTCTGCGAGTTCGCCAACCTGGCCGCCCCGTTGCGCACGCCCGGTCCGGCGGGCTTCGGCTACCGACCCTGACCCGGGGTGACGGGGGTCAGTCGAGCTCGATGACGGCCACCGGGTCGTCCTCGGACACCTGGTCGCCCTCGGCCACCGACACCTCGACCACCGTGCCCGCAGCGACGGCCTCCACGGGGATCTCCATCTTCATGGACTCCACGACCACCACGGGCTGGCCGGCCACCACCACGGTGCCCACCGGGGCGGCCACCTTCCAGACCACGCCGGTGACCGGGGATTCCAGTTGGATCCGTGCCATTGACCGATTCCATCACCGCGGTGGAGGCCATGCCACGATGGGCCGGTGACCGAGGGTCCCGCCTGCCCGACGTTGACCACCGACCGGCTGGTGCTTCGGCCGTTCCGGGACGACGACGTGGACGACCTGTTCGCGGTCATGGACACCCCGGAGGTCCGCCGGTGGTTGCACCTGCCCGACCGTTACAGCCGTGACGACGCCTGGCACCAGATGGCCATGTTCGTCGGCCAGTGGGCACTGCGGGGAACGGGGAACTGGGCGTTGGAGGAGCGCTCCACGGGGGCTTTCGTGGGTCGGGCCGGACTACACCTTCCGGGGCGGCAGGACTGGCCGGGCCTGGAGGTCGGTTGGACCCTGCATCCCGACCACTGGGGCAAGGGCTACGCAACGGAGGCCGGCGCCGAGGCCGTGCGCTACGCCTTCGAGGACCTGCTCCTGGACGGCCAGCCGGTGGATCGGCTGTTCTCGTGCATCCTCCCGGACAACGCGGCGTCCCAGGCCGTGGCCCGGCGCCTGGGGATGGAGTTGCTGGAGGAGCGGGTGCTGGAGTTCTTCCCGTCGGCTCCCCACGGGATCTGGACCCGTACCCCCTGACCCCCGCCCACCTGACTCAGTCGGCGGCAGCGACCGTGTCGGTCAGCTCGACGTGGGTGCCGTCGGGGAACCCGAGGCGGAGGTGGTCGCAGTCTCCGGCCCGGTGCACGCTGAGGTCGGTGGCCCCCGGGTCGTGGCGCAGTGGGGCCGTCGAGACCGGGTCGGCTTCGGCCAGGTGGTCGAACCGGTACAGGTCGCCGGTGGACGGCCGGAGGAGCCACACCGACGCCTGTCCCTCGCAGGACCTCAGGACGGCCACGTCACCCGGTAGGCCCACCCGGTAGGTCCAGCCGTCGTGGACGACCTCCGGTGATCCGGTCGGAGGGACCGGTAGGGAGTCCGGAGTGGCCGTCGAGGTTCCGGCGGCCGGCCTTCCGGCCTCCGGAGGCGGGTCCGCTCGATCTTGGTCGCCGGCCAGGAGCCAGCCGGCGCCCATCAGGACGCCAAGCAGTCCGGTGGCGGCCGCGAGCCGGATCCGGCGGTCGGGTCTGGTGGCCCGGACCCGGGTCAGCACCCGGGCCCGGAGGGCACGGTCGGAGGTCGGCTGGACAGGGACCGGATCGTCCGGGTCCGGCCGGTGGTCCCCGTCGGTTTCCTGTCCGCTGGTGCCCTGTCCGTCGGCGTCGAACGGGCGGACGGTGGACGCCAGCCGGTCCGAGAGGTCGATGGCCGAGGTGGGCTCGCTCCGTCGGAGGGACCGTCGGAGACGCCGCCGCCGCCGGGCCTCCTCGCTGTCGGGAGCCCGCTCCAGTTGGGCCATCAGCGTCTCGGTCAGGTCGACCAGCCCGGTGACGTCGTGACGACCCTCGTCGGGCGTGGTGATCCGGCGGGCCCGCCCGAAGTCCCGCAGGACCGGTCGCCCCCTGTCGTCCACCAGAACCGCCCCGGGGGTCAGGGATCCGTGGGCCACGCCGGCCCGGTGGACCTCGGCGACCGTGCGGGCCAGCGTGGCCATCAGGAGGCCGACCTCCCGTGCGGTCCGGGGTCGACGGTCGGCCAGGCGGTGGAGCCCCTCGAGGTCGGGGACCGGCTCGCCTCCGGATGACCCGGAGGGTCGGTGCAGTCGTAGGACTCCCGGGAACTGGACCAGGGCCAGGAGGGGACCCTCTCCGATCTCCAGTCCGTCCGGAGGTGGGAGGGAGTCGTCGCCGGGTCGCCCGGAGGGACCGTCGTTCACGTGGCGTCCCGGGTGGTGCCGAGGGTGCCGGCGGCCACCGCCACGTCGTCGACGGGTGCCGGCCGGGTGGGGAGTCGATCCAGCAGCGAGAGCACCCGGATGGCCAGCGCCTCGGTCGTGGCGGGTTCCCCGATCGGGGAGTGCAGGTCCAGGATCCGCTCGTCGTCGAGCGGCAGGGCGTGTGGGTCGTTGCGGCGGAGACGGGCGGTTCGGAACCGGCTACCCGGTCGGCGGCGTGGTGGGGTCAGGCCGGCCCGGGCCACCCGGAGGACGACGATGCGGTCGTCGGGCACCCGGGCATCGGAGAGGTTCTCCAGGACCCTCCGGGTGGCCCGGTCCTCCCGATCGCCGTCGGGTGGACGGCCGACGACCAGCACGAGGTCGGCCAGGCCCAGCACGACCCGGGCTGGTTCGCCCGGGGTGGCCGGCCCGACCGGTTGGTGGGTCGGACCCAGGTCCACGTCCGGGTCGACGTCGACCACGGTGGCCAGGTGGTGGTCTCGCAGGTTCCGGAGGGTGGCCGCCAGGGTGGGTCCGCCGATGGACGGCCAGTCCCGACGGCGTCGGATTCCGGGAAGCAGTCGGTGGTGGTGCCCGGGCGGTGACAGGACGAGGTCGTCCAGTGCGTTGCCGGGCGGGTCACCACTGCGGTGGGCCTGGGTGGCGCCCTGGAGGTCCACGGTCGGATCCTCCACACCGTGGAGATGGGCCTGGTCGGCTTCCAGGCAGGCGTCGATCAGGAGCACCTCGCCCCCGAGCCGTGGGTCTCCAGCCAGGCCGGCAGCCAGGCCCCGGGCCACCGACGAGGCCCCGGTTCCTCCGGAGCCGGTGACCGCCACGAGTCGGCCGGTCCACCGGGCGGACCGCTGCGAACCGTCATCGCTGCCCAGTCGGAGATCGTCGACCCGGCCGATGGGGGCGGCATGGGCTTCCAGGGCACGGGCCAGGTCCGACCCGGTGACCGGATCGGGGAGGTGGGCGGCCAGCCCGAGGGACGCCCCGCGGGTGGGGTCGGCCGGGCCTCCGATCAGGATCACCGGACAGTCGGCGGCGTTGGCCCGTCGGACGAACTCCCGATCCAGCCCGACGGTCCGCTGGTCGACCAGTGCTGCGGAGAACCGCCGGCCTGTTCCGAGGCGGGTGAGGAGGTCGGTCCGACCTTCGCACGCCAGGAACTCGTCGCCGACGTCGCGGGAGGCCAGGACCTCCTCGACCACGGGAACCCATGATGACCCGTCGGCCGGCAGGCCGAGGAGCACGAAGCGGCGGGCAGGCACACGGCGACGTTACCGGCGTGTCCGCGAGTGCTCCAGCAGCGATCCAACGGCACTGCGGTGCTGGAAGCGGGGAATGAAAGTCCACTAGAGTCATCGAGATGGAAGGGGAAACGGCATCGACGTCCCCCGTCTGGCTGCGGGTCGGCGAGGCGGCGGTCCGGCTGGGGGTGGTGCCCAAGACCATCTACCGCCTGATCGACCGGGGTGACCTGACCGGCTACCGGATCGGTCGGGTCATCCGGATCAAGGAGGCCGACCTCCTCGCCTACGAGGCATCCTGTGAGATCCAACCGGGCGACCTGACGCACCTGGTCGAGGGCTGAGCCTTCCACCCGATCGGGCGCCCGGGAATTACTCCTACGGCGGTAGGGTAAATCCCACGTAACCGCCCGACAGTTCGACCACCGGCCCGCCCACTGACCTGCCGTTCCGACCCCATCGGATACGGGGCTCCAGTCCGGACCGGCCCTGAGGTACCGCCCTGAACGCCTTCTCCGCCGACGTCTCGGCCGGACTTCCCGGACCGGACTGGCTCGCTTCGATCCGACGCTCCACCGTCGCCGGCCTGGACGCTGTCGAGCGCCCGGACACCGACGACGAGGTCTGGCGCTATTCCCGGATCGGGGAGCTGGACCTGGATGGATACGCGCCCCTGAAACGCCAGCGGGCCACCGACACCGTGGTGCAACGCGACCTGTCGGCCTACGGGGAGATGGCCGCCGTGGTGGTGGTCCGGAACGGCTGGGTGGTGGAGACCACGTGTGCCTCCGATGCCCTGGACGCCGGCCTGTTCGTGGGCCCGGTGGGCGAGGCCCCCGGCGGTGAGTCGTTGTTCGGTGCCGCCCAGGAGGAACCAGCCGACCTGTTCGGCCACCTGAACCGGGCCTTCGGTCCGGAGCCGGTGGCCGTGGTGGTGCCCGGCGGGCTCCGCCTCGAGGCGCCGGTCGTCGTCGTGGTCCTCACCGATGCCGACGGCGCGGCGATCTTCCCCCGGGTACTGGTGCAGGTGGGCGACGACGCATCGGCCACCGTGGTCGAGCTGCACACCTCCACCGAGGTGGATTCCCTCGTGGCACCGGTGCTGGAGGCCACGGTGGGGCGAGACGGACACCTGCGCCACGCCCTGGTCCAGGAACTCGGCCCCCGGGTCTTCCAGTTGGGACACCAGGCCTTCCGGGTCGGTCAGTCGGGGCGCATCGACGCCTTCGCCGCGGGCCTGGGAGGGGACTACGCCCGGACCCGAATCGACTGCCGCCTGATGGGTCGTGGGGCGGAGGGCCGCCTGGCTGCGGCCTACTTCGGCGAGGACGACCAGACGTTGGACTTCCGGACCTTCCAGGAGCACGCAGCGCCCGATACCCGCAGCGAACTCCTCTTCAAGGGTGCCCTGGACGGCTCGTCACGGTCGGTCTACACCGGGCTCATCCGGGTGCGGCCTGAAGCGGTCCGGACGGTCGCCCACCAGACCAACCGGAACGTGAAGTTGTCGCCCGACGCCTGGGCGGAGAGCGTGCCCAACCTGGAGATCGAGACCGACGACGTGGTGTGCAGCCACGCGTCCACGGTGTCACCGGTGGACGAGGACCAGCGGTTCTTCCTGGAGAGCCGGGGCGTGCCCACGGTGGCCGCCGAGCGCCTCCTGCTGGAGGGGTTCTTCGAGGATGTGGCTGCCACTGCGCCCCACCCGGCCGTGGCCGAGACCCTTCGCGAAGCCCTGGCCGACCGGCTGGACCGGCGGGATGCCCAGTTGAGGAGTGGCGCGACACCTGTGGAGGCGACCTCATGACCGCCGTCCGGGCCTGTGCCCTGGCCGACCTGGCCGACGGCGCCGCCCTGCGGGTCGTGGTGGACGGCCGACCGGTGGCACTGGTGCGTCTCGGAGACCGGCTCCACGCCATCGACGACACGTGCAGCCACGCCGACGTATCGCTCGCTGAGGGCGAGGTCGACGTCGACGAGTGCGCCCTGGAGTGCTGGAAGCACGGCAGCCTGTTCGACCTGGAGACCGGCGAGCCCCTGACCCTGCCGGCCGTGAAGCCGGTGGCCGTACACCGGGCCACGGTGGCCGACGACGAGGTCTTCGTGACCCTGGCCGGCACATCGGGAGCCGACTCGTGACCGGGGTGGAGCACGTCCTGCGGATCGAGGGGCTGTGTGCCCGGGTGGGCGATGCCGAGATCCTCCACGGCATCGACCTGGAGGTCCGGCCGGGCGAGGTGCATGCCGTCATGGGCCCCAACGGCTCGGGCAAGTCGACCCTGTCGCACGTGCTCATGGGTCGTCCCGGCTACGAGGTCACCGGTGGGTCGGTGACCCTCGACGGCGTCGACCTGCTGGCCCTGCCCACGTGGCAGCGGGCCCGGGCCGGCCTGTTCCTGGCCCTCCAGCACCCGACCGAGGTGCCCGGAGTGAGCCTCGAGTCCGTCGTGGCCGAGGCCACCCGGGTCGCGGGGCGGACCGCCGACGGCATCCACGAGGTGCTGGTCGCCGAGGCGGCCCGCATCGGCTTCGACGAGCGGTTCGTATCCCGGCCGATGAACGTGGACCTGTCCGGCGGCGAGAAGAAGCGAAACGAGATGCTGATGCTCGGCGCGCTCGAACCCCGCTACGCGGTGCTCGACGAGATCGACTCGGGCCTCGACGTGGACGCCCTGGCTGCCGTGTCCCGGCGTGTCCAGGAGGCCACTGAGGAGGACGGCCTGGGCGTGCTGGCCATCACCCACTTCAGCCGCCTGTTGGACGTGCTGGAGCCCGACCGGGTGCACGTGCTGGCCGCGGGCCGGATCCAGGCCGTCGGAGGCCCGGAGATGGCCGAGCGCCTGGAGGCCGAAGGCTATGCCGGGGTGCTGGCCGAGGCCGGGGCGTCGGTGGGGCTACCCACCGGAGTCAGCCATCCGGCCGGACACGATGCAGGATTCGGCGAGGACCCGTTCGCCGATCCGCTCGCCTGAGCGGGTCCACCCGTGGCCGATCGCACGCCGCTGACGCCGGACGAGTTGGCGGCCCTGCCGGATCGGCTTCCCGAATGGACCGTCGACGGCCGGGTGCTGCGCCGGACCTGGGAGTTCGGCGACTTCGCCGAGGCGTGGGCGTTCATGGGTCGGGTCGCCGAGGTGGCCGAGGAACTCCAGCACCATCCCGATTGGTCCAACTCGTGGAACCGGGTGGATGTGGCGGTCACCACCCACAGCGCGGGATGCCTGACCCGCCTCGACCGTTCCTTCGCCGAGGCGGTCGACGGGCTCTTCTGAGATCCGGTCCACTCCTGGGCCCGCCCACCGCGACCGGGCGGTGGCCGGCGTCGGTCACTCGGTGGGTTCGGTCCCTGACTGGTCGAGGGCCTGGTCGAGGGTGTTCCAGCCGAGGGTGGCGCACTTGATCCGCACCGGGAACTTCACCACGCCCCGCAGCGCCTCCAGGTCGCCCAGGCCCGAGGATCCGGGCTGGTCGCCGTCGGATCCGGGGGCGAGCTCGTCGCCCTCGAGGCCGTGCTCGTGGATCGACATCATCTCCTTGAACTGGCGCAGGACGTCGCGGGCCCCGTCGAGGGACTTCCCGACCACCGCGGTGGACATCATCGAGGCTGACGACTGGCTGATCGAGCAGCCCTGTCCGCCGATCCGGACGTTGCTGATCACGTCACCGTCGACCTGCAGGTACACCTGGATCTCGTCGCCACAGAGCGGGTTGAAGCCCTCGGCCATGGTCGCCGGGGGAACCTCCAGCTCGCCGCGGTTCCGGGGGTTGCGGTAGTGGTCGAGGATGATCTCGCGGTACAGGTCCTCGAGTCCGGCCATGGTGTGGTGCTCCTGGGGTGGGTCGGTTCGCGGGTCTAGAAGGCGAAGAACTCGCCGGCGTCGGCCAGGGCGTCGGCCAGTGCGTCCACGTCGGATTCGTCGTTGTACAGGTAGAGCGAGGCCCGCGCCGTGGCGTTCACGCCGAGGACCTTCATGAGCGGCTTGGCGCAGTGGTGGCCAGCCCGTACGCACACACCATGTTGGTCCAGCACCTGGCTCAGGTCGTGGGGGTGGACGTCCCGGTAGGCCAGCGACA
>CAYWBE010000052.1:0-9850 GCA_964456295.1 uncultured Candidatus Nemicrothrix sp. | reverse complement strand
GCGAAGCCGACGAACTTGGCCACCGCGATGCCGGCGTTGGCGATCAGTGCGGCGACCACCGCCTTGGTGCCTCCGGATGCCGACATCGGACCTCCCGTCGCTGGGTTCGTCGGTCGACGGGCCCGGATCGGTCCGTCGGAGGGCCCGAGCGTAGTGTCGGAGCCCATGACCACCGTCTTCGCCAGCCCCGACGACCTGTTCCCGGCCGTGGGTACCCACCTGGGCCACAGCGACTGGGTCGAGATCGACCAGTCGCGCATCGACCAGTTCGCCGAGTCCACCGGCGACCACCAGTGGATCCACGTGGATCCCCAACGGGCGGCTGCCGGACCGTTCGGCGCCACCATCGCCCACGGGTACCTGACGTTGTCCATGACCAACCAGTTCCTGCCCGAGATCGTGCAGGTGGAGGGGATCTCCATGGGGGTCAACTACGGGGTGGACCGGGTGCGCTTCCCGTCGCCGGTGGTGGTCGGCTCCAGGGTGCGTGGGGGAGCCGAACTGGTCCAGGTCGACGAGGTGTCCGGCGGGGTGCAGGCCGTGATCCGGATCACCGTCGAGGTCGAGGGGTCGGACCGTCCGGCCTGCGTGGTCGACAGCGTCAGCCGCTTCCTCCGCTGAACCGGGATCGGGCCGGGTTGGGTGGCCCGCGGCGCACGGTGAGCCCACGGGGGTGCCACCGGTAGCATCGCCGTGTGGTCAAGCGGAAGCGCCGTCAGGCACCCCTCGCCCCGCGGTCAGAACCGCCGGTCCGGCCCGGGCTGTTGAGCCCGAAGCGGACCGTGCCGGGCTCCATCGGCCGACCGCCGTACGCCGAGACCGGTGATCCGGGACCCTCGAGGTCATCCAGCGTCCGGACGCCCGACGAGGTGGAACGGATGCGACGGGCCGGCGCGGCGGCCGCCGAGATCCTGTTGGAGGTCGGCGGACACGTGGTTCCCGGGGTCACCACCGACCGTCTGGACGAGGTGGTCCACCGGGCCACCATCGACCGGGGTGGCTACCCCAGCCCACTGAACTACCGGGGCTACCCGAAGTCGGTCTGCACCTCGGTCAACGAGGTCATCTGCCATGGGATCCCCGACAGCCGACCGTTGGCCGACGGCGACATCGTCAACGTGGACGTCACGATCTTCCTGGACGGCGTGCACGGTGACTCATCGGTCACCCTGGCCGTCGGCGAGGTGTCCGACGCCGATCGTCGGCTGGTGGTCGAGACCCGGGTGGCCATGGACGAGGGGATCGCCGCGGCCGGACCGGGCCAGCCGGTACACGCCATCGGGAGGGCCATCGAACGGCATGCCCGGAAGCACGGGCTCGGGGTGGTCCGGGAGTTCATCGGACACGGCATCGGGACGGAGTTCCACAGTGGCCTGCAGATCCCGCACTATCACGATGCCCGGGCCTCGACCATCCTCGTCCCGGGAATGACGTTCACCGTCGAGCCGATGCTGACCCTGGGCGACCCGGCCTGCGGGATGTGGGACGACGACTGGACGGCGGTCACCCTGGATGGTCGGCGGACCGCCCAGTTCGAACACACGGTGCTGGTGACCGACGACGGGATCGAGTTGCTGACCGTGACCGCCGACGGGACGGTCCCGGCCGACGTCTTCGCTCTGGCGCCCGTCCCCACCCCCTGATCGCGGCGGTCCGGATGCCGTGCCGGCCCCGGTGGTCGGTCAGTCCCGCCAGACGGCGGTGTCCTCCCTGGCCAGCGCCACCCAGGTGTTGCCCGGGCTGAGCCGGATCTCGGTCCCGTCGGCGGTGAAGGTGGCGGGCTGGTCGGCGTCGGGTCGGTGCCACTGCCCCCGGACGACGTGGCCGTCGGTGAACACCCAGGCATCGCCGGTGCCGACGGTGATGGCCTCGGGGGAGCGGAGGTCGGCCATCGACCGGCCGTAGCGGATGAACTGGACCACCACGTTGGCCGGTGCCACCCGGACGCCGTCGGCGTCGCCGTGGGCCCGGTCGCCGTGGGTCCGGGCCCAGCCGCTGCCGTTCCACGCGTAGTCGACCTCGGTGAGGCCGAAGTCGACGGCCACCCCGCTGGCCGGTTCGGCCGAGTCGTGGAGCTCCTGACCGGGATAGCGGTACGTGAAGGGGGCCGGTGGAACGGCGGTCCGGTCCCGGTGGTGCGCCCAGAGGGCGTCGGTGCTGGTGAACAGGTTGTGTGGGGCCCGGAGCGTCCGGTCGCGCCAGTAGTCGTCGGCGTGGGCGTCGAATCCCACGTCGACCAACGGTGAGGCCCGGAGCTGGCTCTTGGTCCCCCGGTTGGCCCCCGAGTAGGCGAACAGCGGTCGATCGAAGCCCGTCAGGAGGGGCGGGTCCGAGGTCCGTGCTGAGCGGACCGGGCCGACGACGTCGGCCGACGTGGACTGGAAGACGGCCACCAACCGGGTCACGCCGCCCTCCACGATCTCCTCGTAGACCACGTCGGCCTGGTTCAGGCCGGCCTGGGGGTGGGCCCTGGTGACGTTGTCGATCTTGACGGCCAGGGCGGGGCGTTGGGTGTCCTCGCCCTGGACGCCGGTCCACCGACGGGTCACGGCCATGCGTTCGAAGGCCAGGATCTCGGCCTCGAGTTCCACGATGGCGGCTTCGGCCTCGGAGATGACGATCCGGGTGGCCGCGATGTCGGCGTGGATGGCCGGCTTGGAATCGGCGATCCGGTCCCTGGCGTCCCGCGAGTCGGCCCGGCGTTCCTCGGCCTCGGCGACCAGGGCCCGCAACGCCGCCACCTCCTTGGCCGTGACCCGCATCTCGGCATCCACCAGGTTGATGCGCCGCTGCGCCTCACGGATCACCGAGTCGTAGATCATCCGGTGCCGGACCCCCTCCAGCGCAGTGGAGGTGAGCTGGGCCGACTGGGTGAGGACGTCGTTCATCCGTTCGTCGTTGCTGACGTAGGCGTCGACGGCCATGGTGCGCTGGAGTCCCGACGGGTCCTCCCTCGAGGCCAGGACCTCCACGAACCGGTCGGCGGTCAACTCGATGCGGATGGGCAGCAGGCGTAGTTCCCGGTCCTCGTCGCTGATCAGCACGTCGGTGTCGGCGACGTCCCGATCCAGCTCGTCCAGACGGTCCTCCATCCGGTGGATGTGGTCACGGCGGCCGGCGATGGTGGCCCGCTCATCGTCGATCTCGGAGCGGAGGGCGGAGATCTCGGCGTCGTAGGGGCCGGCGGTGGCCACCAGGGTGCCGGCTGCCCCCAGGGCCAGGATTGCACCGGCCACGATCACCGCGGCGGCGGACCGTCGGTGGCGGGCGGGTGGCACGGCGTCGATCGTAGGGGGCACCGTCGTCGCAGCAGGGGCACCCCGACGGGGTGGTGTCGGCTCCGCTCTCCGGTTCCGCCGAGCCCGTGTCAGCGTGCCTGGCAACGGGGGCACCAGGTGGTGGTGCGCTGATCCAGTTCCCGGGCAGTGAGGGGGGTGGCGCACCGCCGGCAGGGCCGCCCCGAGCGGCCGTAGCAGTCGAGTCGGTGCTGGTTGCGTCCCGACGACCGGTCGGGGGTGCGGTAGTCCCGCAGGGTCGTTCCGCCGTGGTCCAGCGCCTCGGCCAGGACGTCACGGACGTGTCCCAGCAGGGCCTCGGCCCGGGCGGTCCCCACCCTCCGGGCTCCGGGGTGGATCCCGGCCCGCCAGAGGGCCTCGTCGGCGTAGATGTTCCCGACGCCGGCGATCGGGCGTTGGGAGAGCAGTTGGGTCTTGATCCGACGTCGGCTGGCGGCCAGCGCCCGATGGAATCGGCGACCGTCCAGTGAGGGGTCGAACGGCTCCGGGCCGAGGTGGTCCAGGGTGGGCAGTGAGCGGTACTCCCCGGCGGGGACCACGGCGATGCGTCCGAATCGCCGTACGTCGCGGAACCACAGGATCCGCCCGTCGACCAGGTCCCACGAGGCGCGTTCGTAGGGGTCCCGTGGTGGAGCGTCATCGACGTGGAGGGCACCGGTCATGCCCAGGTGCACGACCAGTTCCCGGTCGGGTGGTCCGGTCGGCACCGCTCCGGCCGGGACAGAAGGATCCAGTAGGCCGATGAGCAGGTACTTGCCCCGACGGTCGATCCCGGTGATGGTCGACCCGATGGCCTCGGGGGCGGAGCAGAACTTGGGCGAGCGGTGTGCCCGGGCGTCGGCGATCGTGGCGCCCCGGACCAGCGGCTCGAGCTGGCGGCGGACGGTCTCGACCTCCGGCAGCTCGGGCATGGATCGACGGTACTCCGACCATCTCCGGCGTGGTCCCCGAGGGCGGGCCTCAGGAGGCTCCGGACCCGGGAGGGGACCCCGGTCCGGAGGGGCAGGTGGATTAGGTTGCCTGCATGGTCACGGTCGCCGTGGTGAACCAGAAGGGGGGCGTGGGCAAGACCACGGTCGTCCTGGGGCTGGCCTCCGCTGCTTCGGCCCGGGGGACCGATGTCCTGGTCGTGGACCTCGACCCGCAGGGCAACGCCACCACCGGTCTGGGGGTGTTCGAACCGGGTCCCGGGGTGGATGCCGTACTGGGCGAGGAGCGTCCGGGAGCCCTGGCGACGGTGGTGGAACCGGGCGGCTGGTCGACCGACATCGGGCCGTCGCCCAGCATCGCCGCATCCTCGCCGGGCCTGTCGGTACGTGAGCCGCAGTTGGCCACTGATCCGCTGGGGGCACAGGACCGACTGGCCATGGCCATGCGACCGCCGTTGCGGGCCGCCCCCGACGTGGAGTCCTCGGGTGGGTCGGGTGCCGGGAGGGGGGCCCACGAGCCTGATCGCCTGGTCCTGATCGACTGCCCCCCGTCGTTGGGCCTGTTGACCGTGAACGCCCTCTTTGCGGCCGATGCCGTGCTGGTGGTGACCGAACCGGGGGCCTGGGCCGTCGACGGGGTGGGGCGCATGCTCCAGACCATCGACCGCATCAGGCTGCGCCGTCCCGACGGCCTGCCCGAGGTGGTGGGGATCGCCGTGAACCGGCTGGGTCGCACAAGGGACGGGCGCTACTGGAACGAGGCGCTCCGTGAGGCCTATCCGGGGCGTTGCCTACCGCCGGTGCACCTACGGGCCGCGGTGTCGGAAGCCGCCGCCCAGTCGATGCCCATCCACGCGTTGCGTCGGCCCGGGGCGTCCGAGGCAGCTGCCGAGTTCGATGCGTTGCTGGACCGGGTGGCCCCACCGGTGGCCCCCTCGCACACCGTGTCGGACATCGGTGACGGCGGTGGGTCCTCGATGGGCGACGACGTGATCGGACGGACGGCCTGATGGCCGGCTACGACCCTCAGGCCCGACGGGCCCGGCCGGCGCCACCGGAGGCGAGCCCGGTGGATGGCCTGTTGGACCAGGTGGATGGCGGGACCGCCGTCGACGGGGTCGACGACCAACCGACCGGAGCACCGGTCATCGACCTGCCACTCGACGGTCCTGCCGACGGCCCGACCGACGATGCGCTGGACGATGCGCTGGACGAGGGCCTGCTGCCCTTCGAGACGCCTCCGGTCGAGATGACCGACGAGCGGGCCGACCTGCTGCACCGGTTCGGCGTCCTGGCTGCGGTGGCCGCCCTGGTCCTGGTGCTGGTCGCCGTCCGGCGCCGGCGAAGGGACGGCTGAGGCCGTCCCGCTGAGGCCGGCGGGGGAACCTCAGAGGCCGAGCAGCGTCCTCGCGGGGGCGTCGGCCCGCATCCTGCCCCTGGCGGCCCGGGATCGGACCTCGGCGGCACCCTCTGCACAGTCGGCCACATACGGGCACCACCCACACAGCGGGCCGACGTCGGGGTCGAACCCGTCGTCAGCGCATGCCCGCCCGACCTCGCTCCAGGTCTCGGAGAAGCGGGACACCGCCCCATCGAGACCGTCGCTGGTCACCGGAGTCTCCACGACCTGGTTGCCCAGGAAGTAGAGCCGCCCCCGACTGGGTCGCTCACCCCGCTGGTCCTCCACGGCGGCCGCGTAGAGCAGGACCTGGTCGAGCTTGTCGGGGACGTCGCCCGGGCGCGGGGCCTTCCCGGTCTTGTAGTCGGTGACCACCAGGCCGTCGGGAGCCGAGTCGAGACGGTCGATGATGCCGAAGAACGGGACGCCGCCCACGGTGGCCGAGACCTTCGCCTCCGTGGCCTCCACCTCGACCTGGGCCGGATCCTCCAGTTCCCAGAGCTTCTCGATGGCCGTCCAACCCCGCCAGCGGAAGTCCCGCTGGGCGGCGTCGTCGAGGTCCAGGGCGATGAAGTCGGCGTCGTCACGGGTTTCCGGCCAGGCGGTGGCCGCCAGTTCCCGGGCCCGGTCGGTGGTCCGCCTCCCGGCCGGTTCCGCGCACAGCAACTCCAGTACCCGGTGCACGAAGGTGCCCAGCAGGGCTGGTTCGCCCGGCGGGTCGGCCCGCTTCTCCACGTAGCGGAAGCGCCAACGGCGGGGGCACTGCCGGAACAGCCCCGCTGAGGAGACGGAGAACGAACGGGGAGGGGTGGGCATGGCGTTCCTAGACGTCGAGGGCCGTGGGGTCCAGCAGGGTGCTGTTGGCGATGAGGTAGTCCCGTCGCTGTGTGACATCGGAGCCCATGAGCACCTCGAACAGCCGGGCGGCGGCCTTGGCCTCCTTGCCGTCCTCCATGGTCAACCGCTTGAGGATCCTGGTTTCGGGATCCAGGGCGCACTCGGCCAGCTCCTCGACGTTCATCTCGCCGAGGCCCTTGAACCGGTTCCACTTCAGGTTCTCGACCTTGCGGCCCCCCTTGGCCAGGGTGGCGGTGATCTCGTCCCGCTCCTCGTCGGTGAACGCCCGGTGGATGGTGTCACCGACCCGCAGCGAGTAGAGGGGTGGTTGGGCGGCGAACACCCGACCCTCGGTGAGCAGGGGCTGCATGTACTCGTGGATGAGGGTGAGGAGCAGGCAACGGATGTGGCTCCCGTCCACGTCGGCGTCGCACAGGATGACGATGCGGCCGTACCGGGCCGCATCGATGTCGAAGTCCTTGCCGGATCCGGCACCGATCGCCGTGAACAACGCCTGGGCCTCGGCGTTGTCGAGCACCTGCTTGAGGGTGGCCTTTCCGGCGTTCACCACCTTGCCCCGCAGCGGGAGGATGGCCGTGTTGGCCGAGTTGCGACCGGCCTTGGCCGGCCCGGCGGCCGAGTCGCCCTCCACGATGACCAGCTCGGAGCCCGGGCCGTGGTTGCGACAGTCGGCCAGCTTGTCGGGCATGCCGGTCGACCCCATGCTGGCGGCCTTGCGGCGGGTCTCCAGCAGCTGCTTGGAGGTGACCCGGTTGATCACCGCGTTGGTCAGCTTGTCGCGGACCGCGTTGACGTGGGTCTTGGGTCCACCGCCGCTGAACCAGTCGGTCAGGCCCCGCTTGACCACCTCGTAGACGATCTTCTCGACGGCCGGGGTCCCCAGTTCCTGCTTGGTCTGGCCCCGGAACTGTGGTTCGGGGAACACCACCTTGAGGGCGGCCACCAGCCCTTCCTGGACGTCCTCCCTGGTGGCCCGGTGCTTGTTCTCCTTGGCCAGCTTGGCCAGCTTCCGGGTGTCCTTCAGGAGGATGTCGTTGACGGCCCGGGTCAGGGCACGGTCGAAGCCGACGGTATGGGTGCCACCCTGACTGGTCGGAATGGTGTTGACGAATGACTCGACCCGGGGGTCGTAGCCCTTCACCCAACGGAGGGCCACCTCGACGGTGCATTCGCGGTCGACGTCCTGCATCTTCCCGTCGACCGGCACCCGCTCGGTGAACTCCGAGATTCCCGAGAGGGTGATGACCTCACACGCGTTGTCCCCGACCGACAGGTGGTCCACGAGGTCGGCCAGCCCGCCGCGGGACACGAACTCGAACGGCTCGCCGCCGCCCGCCCGCTTGTCGACCAGACGCACCTTCACGCCGGGCACCAGGAAGCACGACTGCACGATCCGCTGTCGGATCTCGTCGGCATCGATCCGGGCGTCGTCGTCGAAGATCTCGCGGTCCGGCCAGAAGCGGATCCGGGTCCCGGTCTTGTTCTTGGAGATCCGCTTCACCCGCACGAGGTCATGGCCGGCGGTGAACGTCGAGCCCGAGAACTGGCCGGCCACCCGTTCGCTGAACGCCAGCTCGTGGGTGTGGCCGTCACGGTCGACCTGGGCCACCAGCTTGGTCGACAGGGCGTTGACCACCGAGGCGCCCACGCCGTGGAGCCCGCCGGAGGCCCCGTAGGCGCCACCACCGAACTTGCCGCCGGCGTGCAGTTCGGTGAGTACGACCTCCAGGGCCGAGACCTTCCGCTTGGCGTGACGGTCGATGGGGATGCCCCGGCCGTCATCGGCCACCTCGACGGACTGGTCGCGGTGCATGGTGATCTCGATCTTCCGGGCATGGCCGGCGGCGGCCTCATCGACCGCGTTGTCGACCAGCTCCCAGACCAGATGCATGAGCCCCGGCCCGCCGGTCCCGCCGATGTACATGCCGGGACGCTTGCGGACGGCGTCCAGGCCCTCGAGGGTCTGGATGGCATCGGCGTCGTAGCCCTTACCCGAGCCCTTGCCGGCACCCTTCCCGGGTCCCTTGGCCGTGTTCCTGGATCCCGCGGCCACCGTCACCACCTCGCCGGCCCGATGGCCAGGATCTGGCGTTCCGATGCCGTGCTGACGAGGTCCCGTCTGGTGGCCTCCAGCATGAGCGGCACCGGTGCGGGGTCGGGCTTCTTCGGATCAGCGTCGCTGGCCATGATCGACAGCAGCCCGATGGCCGGTCCGACATGGGCCAGGGTGATCGAGGCGCCGTCGGCCAACCGGGAGACCCGCACGCCCACGCCGCCCCGGCCCTTGGCGTCCAACTCGGACAGGGGAGTGGCCTTCACGCCGGCGTCGTCGGTCACCGTGACCAGGACGTCGTCGCCGATGACCGCCGCAGCGGCCACCACGGTGGCTCCCTCCCGGAGCTTCATCCCGGCCACCCCGGCGGCGCCCCGACCCTGCACGCTGATGCCGTCCACCGCGGTGCGGAGCACCTGGCCGTCGGAGGCCACGAGGACCACGTCGATCCCGTCGGGAGCGGTGAAGGCGGAAGCCACCCGGTCGCCGGCCCGGAGCTTCAGGAGCGCCTTCCCCCCACGGGTCTCCCGGACCTCGTCGAGGGTGAGTCGCTTGGCCGCCCCCTGGGCGGTGACCACTACGAGGTGTTCGTCGCCGTCGGCCACCACGGTGTGGATGACCTCACCCCTGTTGGTGCCGAAGGCCTGGGCGGCGCCCGCACCCCGTGCCCGACCCTCGCCGTCGGTGAGCTCGGCCGCCAGCACCTGCAGGGCACGCCCCTCGGAGGTCACCGCGGTGACCGTGGCGGTGGTGCGGGTCAGGGCCTGGGCCACCAGCACGTCGTGGCGGCCCGGGGTGGCCCGCTTGGCCCCCTCGGCCGGCAGGCGGCCGACCTGGCCTGAGGTCGACAGCGTGATCACGCAGGGCTCGTCGGCCACGTCGTCGGCCACCTCCACGGCATCGAACACCGGGAGGTCGTCGGGGTGCACGATCTCGGTTCGTCGCTCCCGGCCGAACTGTTCCACGGCCTCGCCCAGTTCAGTGAGCACCAGGGTGCGTTGCCGCTTCTCGGAGTCGAGCAGCTTCGTGTGGTCGGCGATCGCCGCCTCGAGTTCGGCCTGCTCGTCCTCGAGGCGGCGGACCTCCAACGCGGTGAGGCGCTTGAGTGGCATGTCCAGGATGTGGTCGGTCTGGATCCGGGTCAGCGAGAAGCGCTCCATCAGGGCGTCCCGGGCCGTGGCCGTGTCGTCGGAGCTCCGGATGATGGCCACCACCTCGTCGATGGCGTCCAGGGCCACCAGCAGCCCGGCCACGATGTGCAGCCGTTCCTCGGCCCGCTCCCTACGGAAGCGGGTCCGACGCACCACGACCTCGA
>CAYWBE010000051.1:0-9963 GCA_964456295.1 uncultured Candidatus Nemicrothrix sp. | reverse complement strand
TGGTCGCTGTCGTAGCCCCGGTGGGTGGCCAGGTCGAAGGCCACGCTGAGGCCCTTCTGGCCGGCCGCCAGGTTCCGACGGTAGAAGTCGTTGCTCTCCTCGGCGGTGGAGTAGCCCGCATACTGGCGCACCGTCCACGGCTGGCTGGCGTACATCGTCGGGTACGGGCCACGCAGGTACGGCGCCACGCCCGGCCACGCACCGTCGAAGCCGGTGTCGACGGCACCGCCGCCGAGGTGGTCGTCCGAGGTGGCCAGGATGGGCACGCGGATCTGCTCGGGCGTGTCGCGGGCCAGGTCGTCGGGGGCGCAGCCCGTCTCGGCCTCCACCCGTCCGGCCCAGGCCTCCCGATCGGGCTCATGGCCCGCCTCGTCGCCTTCGGGCCGCAGGGGCACCGTCGTGAAGTCGGGGATCATGCCGTGGCCTCCCCGACCCGATCGCCGTCGGCGGCCGGGGCCGATCCGGAGGGTTCCGCGGAGAGGTCGGCCAGGGTGCGCTCCAGCAGGTCGACCACGTCCATCCCGGCGTGCACGAACTCGTCCACCCCGGCGTCTCGCAGGGCCGAAACGAGTCCGTCGTCCAGTGCGCCGGCGCGGGCCGCCAGGTGGATCCGGGCCACGCCCCCGTCCCGCAGGGCGGCCACCGCAGCGACGCCCCCGGAGGCGTAGCTGGCATCCGAACCGCAGACCACGGCCACCGACGACCCCCCGTCGGGACCGGTCAGGGCACGGATACCGGCCACCCCATAGAGGTTGGTGGCGAACGTGGTGCGCACGTTGTGGTCGGCCAGCTCGCCCAGTGGGACCAGGCGGACCACCGGTGGCTCCGAGGCGGCGTCCGCCGCATCGCGGAGGGCCTCGAAGGGGGCCGAGCGGCGGCGCAACGGCAACGGACCGGCCGGTGCGGCCGGGGCCACGGGTCGGACCGGGCACTCCTCGTCCAGATGGGGGAACTCCGAGACCCCGGTGACCGCCTCGGCCCGGGTGGCCAGACGGTTCCGACGGGCCGTCCAGCAGGCCCCGGCCTGGTCGCCGAACAGCCCGGAGGCCAGGGCGGCCGCCGGGCCGCCGGCCGCCTCCACGTCGCGGAAGCGGTCCCAGGCAACCTCGGCCAGCCGATCGGTCAGGTCCTCCACGTACCAGGACCCGCCGGCCGGGTCGACCACGGCGGCCAGGGCACTCTCCTCCAGCAACAGGAGCTGGGTGTTGCGGGCCGTGCGACGGCCGAAGGCGTCCGGCCGGCCGAGGCCCGAATCGAACGGTCGGACGGTCACCGCGTCGGCGCCACCCACGCCGGCCGCGAAGGCGGCCACCGTGCCCCGCAGAAGGTTGCCCCACGGATCACGGGTGGACAGGTCGACGGCTGATCCCATGGCGTGCTGGACCTGTCCACGGCGATCCTCGGCGGCACCGCTGGCCCCGGCCACCCGGGCCCACAGCCGCCGGGCCGCCCGGAGGCGGCAGATGGTCCGGAACTGGTCGGCGTCGGCCGACCACGTGAAGGCGACCTGGTCGAGGGCCTCGTCGACGGTGAGCCCGTGGTCGACCAGCGCCCGCAGTACGGCCACCCCGACCGAGGTGGCCCATCCCAGTTCCCGGGCGTCGCTCGCCCCGGCATCGGAGTACACCGTGCCGTCGATGGTGAAGGCGCGCACGCCGGGCAGACCTCGGCTGCGGCCCACCAACGCCAGGACGTCGTCGGCCAGGACCCGGCCATCCGGGTCCGGGGCACCGCCGTGTCGGGCGGCCACGCCGATGGGGTCCAGGCCCAGTAGGCCCGACCGCTGGTCGGTCGGCGTACCCCGGCGTTCCCACAGGTCCAGTAACCACCCGGCGGCGGCCACGCCGTCGGGGCCACCCAGCAGGGCCACCGTCGTCATCTCGAGGTACACCCCGTCCAGGACCGCATCGAGGTCGTCCAGCGACCCGATGCCGATGGCCCCGACGTCGAGCAGCACCGAGGTGGAGCCCCGGGCCAACTCGTCGAGCACCGTGGCGTTGGCCGCCGCCACACCGGCATCGACCACGAGGGCCCGGACGTCCCAGCCGGTGGCCGTGCGGCCGGCTGCCGACGAACCGCGGGTCCGGTCGCCGGCACCCGGTAGTCCGGTGGGCCGGTCGGCGTCGGCTGCGTACACGGGGGCGATCTCGATGCCGTCGGCGGTGGTGGTGGTCAGCGAAGCCAACGACCGGCCCCGCAGGCCCGATTCGGCGAGGGCCTCCCACCCGCGGCGGTCGACCACCGGGAAGCCGTCGCTCGACACGGTGAGGGCATCCATGCATCGATGGTAGGTGACGGTCCATCAGGTCCCCGGAGCCGTGTGACCCATGACCTGCAGGCCCCTGTGCCCACCTCGGCCCCACCGTCGGGACGGTGGAAGGCTGGCCCGATGGTCGAACCCGCCCCGCCCGCCCCGCCAACCGGGCCCGACGGGGCAGACAGCGAACCGGGTCATCCCCGCCGCTGGCTCATCCTCGGGATCCTCACGCTGTCGCTGGTCCAGGTGGTGGCCAGCGTCAGCTCCATGAACCTGGCCCTGCCGGCCATCCAGGCGGCACTCGACGCCTCGGCTGCCGAGCTGGTGTGGATCAACGCCGCCTACGCCCTGGTCCTGGCGGCCGCCCTGCTCCCGTTCGGGGCCCTCGGTGACCGGTTCGGCCGCAAGGGTGCCCTGCTCATCGGCCTGGGGATCATCGTGGCCGGGGCCCTGGCCGGCGCATCGGCCGACACCTCGGGTCAGGTCGTGGTGTGGCGTTGCATCATGGGCATCGGCGCCGGTCTGGTCATGCCGGCCACCCTGTCCATCCTCACCTCGGTGTTCCCGGTCCACGAGCGAAGCCGGGCCATCGCCATCTGGGCCGGGTTCGCCGGGGCCGGCGGGGCACTGGGGATCCTGGCCGCCGGCATCCTGCTGGAGTTCTTCTGGTGGGGATCGATCTTCTTCGTGAACGTACCGGTCGCCGTGCTGCTGTTCGTCCTCGTGGTGACCATCGTCCCCACGTCACGCGACACCATGGGCCACCCACTGGACCCGGCGGGCAGCCTGCTGTCGGCCCTCGCCCTGGCCTCCCTGGTGTTCGCACTCATCCAGGGTCCGGAGTACGGCTGGTCCCACCGGGGCATCGTCAGTGCCTTCGTGGCCACCATGGTGCTCGGCGTGGCCTGGGTGCGCGTCGAACGCCGGCAGGCCCACCCCATGCTGGATCCCGGACTGTTCCGCATCCCCCGGTTCGGCCTGGGCAGCCTCGGCATCGGCACGGCCTTCGCCGTGATGTTCGGCATGTTCTTCGGCCTGGCCCAGTACATGCAATTCGTCCTCGGCTACTCGGCACTGGGTACCGCCCTACGAACCCTGCCGTTCGCCGCCTCCATGGTGTTCATCTCCCCCGTCGGACCGAAGCTGGCCCAGCGGTTCGGGGTCCGGATGGTGATCGGCGGCGGCCTGCTGCTGACCTCGACCGGCATGGTCGGCATGGCCCTGCTGGACGGAACCAGCGGCTACCTCCACGTGGTGGCCAGCCTCTGCGTAGGGTCGGCCGGCATGGCCCTGGCCTTCCCGGCGGCCACCGAGGCCATCGTGACCTCGCTGCCCCAGGACAAGGCGGGGGTGGCTTCGGCGGTCAACGACACCACCCGGGAGGTCGGTGCAGCGGTCGGCATCGCCCTACTGGGCAGCCTGCTGTCGTCGGGGTACCGCAGCAGCATCGGTGGGGCCTTCGACGGCCTGCCACCGGAGGCCGCCGGGATGGCCCGCGACTCGATGGGTGCCGCCCTCCACGTGGCCGCTTCGGCCCCCGAAGCGCTGCGACCCGAGCTGGTGGCCACCGCCCGGGGGGCGTTCGCCGACGGCTACTCGCTGGCCATGGTGGTGGGGGCCGGCCTGCTGGTCGCCGCATCGGCCATCGTCCTGCGCTGGTTCCCCCGGGACTGACCTCCCCCGGTCCGCTTCCTCCGGCAGCAGATTCCCGACGACGGATTCCCCGACGGCGGGCCCGACCTGCGAGGCTCGGAGCCATGCGCATCTCCACCAGCCTCAACTACGCCACCGACCCCCAGACAGCGGCCACCCAGGCCCGTGAACTGGAGGCGGCCGGCGTGGACCGCATCTGGATCCCCGAGGCCTACGGCTTCGACGCCGTGAGCCTGCTGGGCTACCTGGCGGCCAGCACGTCCACCGTGGAGCTGGGCAGCGGCATCCTCAACACCTACAGCCGTACCCCGGCCCTGCTGGCCCAGACGGCAGCCGGCCTGGATGCCCTGTCGGAGGGACGCTTCGTGCTGGGCCTCGGCGCCTCGGGACCCCAGGTGATCGAGGGCTTCCACGGCCTCCCGTACGCCAAGCCGCTGACCCGCATGAGGGAGATCATCCAGATCTGTCGTACCGCGTGGCGCCGGGAGCGCCTCGTCCACGACGGTGACGTGTTCACCCTGCCCCTGCCGCCCGACCAGGGAACCGGCCTGGGCAAGCCCCTGAAGATCATCAACCACCTGAAGCGGGCCGAGATCCCCATCTACATCGCGGCCCTCGGGCAGCGAAGCGTCGAGGAGACGGCCGCCACGTGTGACGGCTGGCTACCGTTCCTCGTCTACCCGGAACGCATGGACCGGGTGTGGGGCGATGCGGTCGCCGCCGGCCTGACCCGCCGCGACACCACCCTCGGCGACCTCGACGTCGTGGCCGGTGGCCTGGTGGCCATCGGGGACGACGCGGCGCAGTACCGGGACCTGGCCCGCCCCATGGCCGCCCTCTACATCGGCGGCATGGGGGCACGGGGGAAGAACTTCTACAACGACGTGTGCCGCCAATACGGCTTCACCGACGAGGCCGCCGCCGTGCAGGACGCCTACCTGGATGGGCGCAAGGAGGAGGCCGCCAGCCTGCTCCCCGCCGAGCTGATCGAGAACACCACCCTGTGCGGCGACGAGGGCTACGTGGTCGACCGCCTGGCCGCCTACAAGGCCGCCGGAGTGACCTCGTTGAACGTCAGCCCGGTGGGTGGCGAGCCGGCCGCCGTGCTGGGCCGGCTCCGGGAGCTGGCCGAACACGCGTAGCCGCCGGGCGGTCGGGTCCCGACCGCCGAGGCCGCCACCACGACTGGTCAGACGTGGGCCCTCAACCGGGCCGGGTGTCCATCGGGTCGAGTCGCACCCCGGCCAGCAGGGCGCCGGTCATCCGGTGCGGGCCTTCGGTCATCAGGAAGTTGCCCATGAGCCGTCGGGGCGTCCGGACGTGACGGGACCCGCGTCTGGTGGCCGTCACGACCCGGCGGGCCAGACGGTCCGGGTCGGCAATGGGCAGCATCCGGGCCAGGTTCAGCCGGTCCAGCACCTTCTGTCCGCTGGGTGACGCGGCCTCCACCGCCTCCCACATGCGGGTGGCCACCGGCCCGGGGGCCACCGTGGTCGCTCCGATCGGGGTGGCCCTCAGCTCGAGGACGAGGGACCGTACGAAGTTCGACACCCCGGCCTTGGTGGCGCAGTAGGTGGCCATGGTCGGGAACCCGGCCGTGCCGGCGATCGATGACAGGAACACCAGGTGGCCCCGACCCCGCTCCAGCATCAGGGGCAGCACGTGGCGGGTCAGCACCATGGGCGCCTCCAGGTTGAGGCGTGTGGTGGCCCGGATGACCGCCGGGTCGATCACCGCGGCCATGTCGGTGGTCTCCATGCCGGCGTTGTTCACCAGGACGTCGATCGGGCCGAGGTCGGCCTCCACCGTAGGCACCAGGGACTCGACGGCCTCCGGGTCGGTCAGGTCGACGGCCACCGCCCGGCCACCCACTTCGATGGCCACCGCGTCCAGTTCGTCGGACGGGCGGGCGGCCACCACGACGTGGGCACCGGCCGTCGCATAGGCCCGGGCCAGCGACGCCCCGATCCCCCTGGACCCTCCGGTCACCAGCACCCGCGCCCCGTCGAGGTCCACGCCATCGCCTCCGATCGTCCTCTGATGGCCGGCCCGACCGAAAGGCCGACCGCCTGGGACCGACCGTAGCCCCGGGACCCATCCGGATTCGGGGCCACCCCGACGGCGGGGCTACCGTCCACCGGTGCCCACCGACGACGAGATCCTGCCGTTTGCCGTCCAGGTCGACGAGTCCGCGGTGGCCGACCTGCGCCGGCGCCTGGCCAACGCCCGGTGGCCCGACCAGATCGACGACACCGGCTGGGAGTACGGGTGCGACCAGCGGTGGCTGCGCGACCTGGTCGGGTACTGGGCCGACGACTTCGACTGGCCGGCCGCCGTGGCCCGGATCAACGCCTTCGACCAGGTGGTCACCACCATCGACGGCCAACGCATCCACGCCATCCACCAGCGGTCGCCCGAACCCGATGCCCGAACCCTGCTGCTGTCCCACGGCTGGCCGGGTTCGGTCATGAAGTTCCTCCGCATACTGGGTCCGCTGACCGATCCGGCGGCCCACGGCGGCGACCCGGCCGACGCCTTCCACGTGGTGGCCCCCTCGCTGCCCGGCTACGGCTGGTCGGGGCCGACCACCGAACGGGGCTGGGGTCCGGACCGCACCGGCCGGGCCTTCGCCCAGCTCATGGCCCGCCTGGGCTACGACCGCTACGGCGTCCAGGGCGGCGACTGGGGGTCGATCATCTCCCAGCACGTGGCCGGCCACGCCCCGGACCACGTGACGGGCTGCCACGTGAACATGATCCCCGCCTTCCCCCCGGGTCGCGACGACGACCACGCCGACATCACCCCGGCCGAGCAGCAGCACCTCGACCGGTCCGCCTGGTACCAGGCCGACGACCGGGGCTACTTCGAGATCCAGCGCACCCGACCGCAGACGGTGGGCGTGGGCCTGCACGATTCCCCGGTCGGCCTGCTGGCCTACATCGGCGAGAAGTTCCACGGCTGGACCGACCACGACGGCGACCCGCTGGACGTCGTCGACCGGGACGACCTGCTGGCCAACGTCAGCACCTACTGGTTCACCGGCACCATCACCTCGTCGACCCGCTTCTACTTCGAGTTCGGGCAGGACCTGGCCGCCGGGCGCCTGCCCCCGCCCAACGGCGACGTGCCGTTCGGGGTCTCGGCCTTCCCCATGGAGTTGATGGTGGGCCGCCGCCGATGGGTGGAGGCCGACCGCAACGTCACCTTCTGGCGGGAACACGAGCAGGGTGGCCACTTCCCGGCCATGGAACGTCCCGACGACCTGGTGGCCGACGTGCGCGAGTTCTTCCGGGGCCTGTCGTGAGCGGGCCTGTCGTGAGTGGCCTGTCATGAGCGCCGTCGACCGGGTCACCTCGGCCGACGGGACCACCCTGGCCGTCGAGCACGCCGGCTCGGGGGCCGAACCCCCGGTGACGGGTCCGCCCATCGTGGCCACCCACGGGTGGGCCAACGACCGCACTGTCTGGAACCCACTGGTCGCCGAACTGGCTGGGGGGCCGGCGGTGACCACCTGGGACCTGAGGGCCCATGGCGACAGCGACGTCCCCCCACCGGGCTCCTACACCCGGGCCCACGCCCTGGCTGACCTGGCTGCCGTGCGCGACGCGGCGGTCGGCGCCGACGGCGGCCCGGCCATCCTCATGGGCCACAGCCTCGGTGGATTCCTGTCACTGGCCCACGCCGTGGACCGCCCCGCCGAGGTGGCCGGCCTGATCCTGGTGGCCACCGGACCGGGCTTCCGCAAGGCCGAGGCCCGTGAGCAGTGGAACCAGTCGGTACAGGAGTCGGCGGCCAGGCTCGGCGTCCCCCCGGGGTCCGAGGAGATCTCCATGCACGTCGACTCCCACGTCATCGACCACCTGGCCGAGATCAGGGTGCCGGTGCTCGTCCTGCTGGGCGAGCGGGACAAGCGCTTCACCGCGTCGGCCTCGCTGTTCGAACGGGACCTCGACGTACGGGAATCGGTGGTCGTCGGCGACCAGGGCCACATGGTCCACGTCAAGGCCCCCGGCGAATGCGCAGCGGCCATCCGCCGCTTCGTGGCCGGCACGGGGCCGGAACCGGGCATGGGCGAGGCCTGAGCCGAATCCGGCCCGGACCCGGACCGGGCTCCCGGGCGCGAAGATCTCCCCATGGTGGCCAGCGACCGACGAATCGACCTGCCCGGCGGAACGTTCCTGATGGGCAACGAGGTGGACGCCTACCCGTCCGACGGCGAGGGACCGGTCCGGCCCGTCCACCTCTCGCCATTCGCCATCTCGGCCACCGCGGTGACCACCGCAGAGTTCGCGGCCTTCGTGGACGCCACCGGCCACCGGACCCTCGCCGAGGACGACGGCTGGTCGTTCGTGTTCGCCGGCCACCTCCCGGACGACTTCGACGAGACCCGGGGCGTGGTGGGCGCCGAGTGGTGGCGCCAGGTGTTCGGCGCCGACTGGCGCCACCCCGAGGGCCCCCAGAGCGACCTGGGCGGCCGGACCGACCACCCGGTGGTCCACGTCTCGTGGTTCGACGCCGCGGCCTACGCCGCATGGGCCGGCGGGCGACTACCCACCGAGGCCGAGTGGGAGTACGCAGCCCGGGGCGGGCTCGAGCTCAGGCGCCTGCCGTGGGGTGACGACAACCAGCCCGACGGACCCGACGTCCACCGGTTCAACATCTTCACCGGCACGTTCTGGCACGACGACGACGCAGCCGACGGCTGGGCCGGCACCTGCCCGGTGGACGCCTACGAGCCCAACGCGTTCGGCCTCTACAACTGCTCGGGCAACGTCTGGGAGTGGACGGCCGACTGGTTCACGGCCAGCCACCGGGCCGTTGGCCGGAACGGAGCCGTCGGGTCCAGCGGCACCGACGGTCCGGTGACCGATCCGGTGGGACCAGCGGTGGGCGTCAACCGGGTGCTCAAGGGTGGTTCGTTCCTCTGCCACGACAGCTACTGCCACCGCTACCGACTGGCTGCCCGCACGTCGAGCACCCCGGACAGCACCACCGGCCACCAGGGATTCCGGATCGTCGCCTGACCCGGCGGCGGCCACCGGGCCGACCAGCACCGGGGCAGGCCGCCGTAGCCTTGGGGCCATGGGCCTGCGCTCCGAGGTCAACCAGCACGTCGAGCCGGCCTCCCCCGGCGAGTTCGCGGCGCCCCGGGTCGGCCCGCTGGAGGTCTGGCCACCGGTGGTCCTGGCCCCCATGGCCGGTGTCACCAACGCACCCTTCCGCAGCCTCTGCCGGGAGTACGGGGCCGGGCTGTACGTCAGCGAGATGATCACCGCCCGCGGCCTGGTCGACGGACACCTCAAGACGTCCCGCCTGGCCCACTTCGACCCCGACGAGACGCCACGGAGCATCCAGCTCTACGGCACCGAGCCGGACAGCATCGGGCGGGCCGTGGACCTGCTGGTGGGCGGCGAGCGGGTCGACCACGTGGACATGAACTTCGGCTGTCCCATGCCCAAGGTGACCCGCAAGGGCGGCGGGGCGGCCATCCCGCTCAAGCCGCGCCTGTTCGAAGCCATCGTGCGGGCCGCCGTTGAACGGGCCGGTGACGTCCCGGTGACGGTGAAGTTCCGCAAGGGCACCGACGACGACCACCTGACCTTCCTGGAGGCCGGCCGCATCGCCGAGGCGGTGGGCGCGTCGGCCGTGTCGCTGCACGCCCGAACGGCCGAGCAGTTGTACTCCGGCGAGGCCGACTGGGCCGCAGTGGCCGCGCTGAAGGCCGCGGTGACCTCCATCCCGGTGTTCGGCAACGGCGACATCTGGGAACCGTGGGACGCCCTGCGCCTCATGCGGTCCACCGGTTGCGACGGCGTGGTGGTGGGTCGGGGCTGCCTGGGTCGACCGTGGCTGTTCGGCGACCTGGCTGCCGTGTTCGGACCCACTCCCGGTACCGGGGGTTTCGAACCGGGCCAACCGCCGGTCCTGGCCGACGTGACCCGGGCCATGACCCGCCACGCCCGCCTCCTGGTCGACTGGGCCGGTCCCCACGGCATCAAGGACTTCCGCAAGCACACCTCGTGGTACCTGAAGGGCTACGCCACCGGCCCGGC
>CAYWBE010000050.1:0-9983 GCA_964456295.1 uncultured Candidatus Nemicrothrix sp. | reverse complement strand
TGATGGCCCGGCCCATCTTGCGGGCCGACTCGAACAGGTCGCGGACCCGGCTGGCCCCGACGCCCACGAACATCTCCATGAAGTCCGAGCCGGTCACCGACAGGAACGGCACGCCGGCCTCTCCGGCCACCGCCCGGGCGATGAGGGTCTTGCCGGTGCCGGGCGGGCCGACCAGCAGCACCCCCTTGGGGACGCGGGCGCCGATCTCGGCGAACTTCTCGGTCTCCTTCAGGAAGTCCACCACCTCGCGGATCTCCTGCTTGACGCCTTCGTAGCCGGCCACGTCGTCGAACGTCGTGCCCGGCCGTTCGGTGGAGTAGGTCTTGGCCCGGGAGCGGCCGATCGACATCATGCCGCTCATCTGTCCCTGGGCCCGGCGGTTGATCCACCAGAAGAAGAGGATGATCAGGCTCACCGGAAGCAGCAGGGGCAGCCAGGTCTGGAGGAAGCCGGGTTTCGGCGTCTCGAAGCGCACCGCGGCACCGCTCTCGGCCAGCAGGCGTCGGTCGTCGATGGACAACTCGAGGGGGCCGGTGGTCGCGTAGGTGGTGTCGGCGTCGTCGACGAAGGTGATGCCCCCGGTCTGGTTGTCGACCAGCACGTCGGTGACCTCGCCGGCCGCCACGCGGTCCAGGAAGCGGTCGTAGGCCACCTGGTCGGCGCTCTCCGACGGGAGGAGGCCGGGGAGGATCAGGGCGGTGGCCACCAGGCCCATGACCAGCCAGATGCCCCAGCGGGGCCATCCCTGGTCCTTCCTGGGCTGTGGGGTCGGGCCCGAGGGCCCTTCCGGTCGTTCCACCATGGCATCCATCGTACGGGAGCCCTGCGACGGTCTGACCGCCGGGGGTCGCGTCGGCGGCTGGCGGTGGCCCGTCGGTAGGGTGCCCCCGATGGAGGGTCCCGTGGACGGCGAGGCGGCGGCGTCGGCGCGCCCGTCGGTCCCGTGGGGTCTGGGCCACGTGGTGGTCGGTTGGCTGGTCGGCCTGGTGGCCGCCGTCTGCGCCATGGGGGCCGCGGTGGCCGTGGTCGGCTCGGAGGCCGTCGACGACCCGAGCCTGACCCTCGGGGCGCTGCTCCAGGGGGCCCTGTACGTGGGCCTGGTCGGGGTGCCGGCCTGGCTGGTGGTGGTCCGTGGCGTCCGGTGGGCCGACCTGGGTTGGACGGGTCCCGGCCCGACGGGCCGCCTCCGGGAGGCGGTGCAGGGACTGGCCATCGGCGTGGTGGCCCAGGTGGTGGCGGTACCGGCCATCTATGTGCCGATCCTGCTGCTCACCGACGACCTGGACGTGTCGGGACCGGCCCGTGACCTGGTCGACCGGGCCGACGGCATGGGCATCGCCCTGCTGTTCGTGATGGTCGTGGTGCTGGCCCCGGTGGCCGAGGAGCTGTTCTTCCGGGGCCTGGCCCTCCGGGCGCTGGAGGCCCGCATGGCCCCGAGGGTCGCCCTGGTGGTCTCGGCACTCTTCTTCGGCGTGACCCACTTCCAGCTGCTGCAGTTGCCGGCCCTCGTCATGATCGGGCTGGTGTGCGGCTGGCTGGCCCAGCGGGACGGTCGCCTGGGTCGTGCGGTGTGGGCCCACGTGGGGTTCAACGCCACGACGACCGTGGTCCTCCTCATCTCATGACGGGCCTCGTTCCCCACGACCGGGAGACGATGCTCGACGAGCCCGCCGTCGAGCCCGCCGTCGAGCCCGCCGTCGAGCCCGCCGACGACACGGCCAGCCCGGTGGTCGCCGCGCTCCGTCGGGTGCCGCTGACCCGGTGGGTCGACCTGCTCATCGTCCTCGGGGGCGTCTGGTTCGTGCTCTGGGTGGTGAACCCCGACGGGGTGCTGTTCACCCGCTCGACGCCCACCGGCGGCGACCTCGGGGCCCACGTGTGGGGGCCGGCCTTCATCCGGGACGAGTTGCTGCCCCGGTTCCGTCTGACCGGGTGGACGCCGGACTGGTACGCCGGGTTCCCCGCCTACCACTTCTACATGGTGGTCCCGATGCTGCTGGTGGTGGCCGTCGACGTCGGGCTGGCCACCCCGGCCCTCGTGGTGGTCCTGCCCGCCCTGGTGGCTGCCGCGGTGGCCGTGGTCCGGCACCGCCCGATGGGGTGGCCAATGGGGTGGAAGGTCCGCCTGGGCCTGCTGGCCGCCCTGACGGTGCTGGTGGTTCCCGTCCACTACGGGATGGCCATCAAGTGGATCACGGTGCTCGGCCTGGTGGTCATGCCGGTGGCCGGTTGGGCCACCGGTCGCCTGGCCGGCCTGCCGTTCCCCGGTCCGGCGCTGACCTCGGTGGCCACCCTGCCGTTCGTGTTCGACCGGTCGTTCAACATCATGGGCGGCAACCTGATGTCGACCATGGCCGGCGAGTTCGCCTACGCCCTGGCCGTGGCGGCCTGTCTCGTCTACCTCGGCCTGCTGGTCCGCGGGATGGAGACCGGCCGGGGGCGTGCACCCGCCGCGGCGCTGCTGGCCCTGACCGGCCTGTGCCACCTGCTGGTGGCCTTCTTCGCCCTGGTGGCCTCGGTGGTCGCCCTGGCCATCCGCCCGGGCCGCCGGGCGCTGCAGTGGCTGGTCACCACCGGCCTGGTGGCCGGTCTGTGCTCGGCGTTCTGGGTCCTCCCGTTCTGGTGGCGCCGCGACCACCTGAACGACATGGCGTGGCACAAGCTCACGAAGTTCCGCTCCTACCTGTGGGACCGGGGCGACCTGGCCGCCGACTTCCTGACCAACGATCCGCCCCTCCAGCCGTTCATCGTGCTGGCCGTGGTGGGCCTGGTGACGTCGGTGGCCTTCCGGCGGCGCCTCGGCTTCGTCCTGGCCGGCTCGGCGGTGGTCCTCGGCCTGGCCTTCGTGCACCTGCCGGAGGGCCGCCTCTACAACGGCCGGATCCTGCCCGCCTACTACCTGAGCATCTACCTGCTGGCCGCCATGGCGGTGGCCGACGTGCTGCGCCTGGTCGGCCGACTGGTCGACGGGCTCGGGCGGTCGACGACCGGCCGGCCCGGGCGCCTGGTGGCCGGGGGAGGGGCCGTGGCCACCTTCCTGGTGGTCATCGTGCTGGTGGGCGTCCCGCTACGGGTCCTGCCCGGCGGGTCGACCGAGGGGAACACCTACCGGTGGATGGGCGTCGAGTCGACCGAACTGAACCTGGGTCGGTCATGGGTCCGGTGGAACTTCGACGGCTACGAGGCCCGGACCGGCGACTCGACGGGTGGCGGCTGGGAGGAGCAACGGGCCCTGGCGTCGACCATGGAGGACCTGGCCGCCGGGTCGGGGTGCGGGCGCCTCATGTGGGAGTACAGCAGCGACCTGGTGCGCTACGGCACACCCATGGCCCTGATGCTCCTTCCCCACTGGACCGACGGGTGCATCGGCTCCATGGAGGGCCTCTACTTCGAGGCGTCCACCACCACCCCGTACCACTTCCTGGTCCAGTCCGAACTCTCGGTGGGGCCGTCGCGCGCCCAACGCGGCCTGCCGTACCGGGCCTTCGACATGGACGCCGGCGTCGACCACCTCCGGCAGTTGGGCGTCCGTTGGTACTCGGCGTTCTCCGAGCGGGCGGTACGCGAGGGTCGGGCCCATCCGGGGCTGGTCGAGGTGGCGGCCACCGGGCCGTGGACCATCTTCGAGGTCGACGGGGCCGAGGCGGTGGTGGCCCTCGACGTCGAGCCGGCGGTGTTCGCCGACGTCGACCACGGGGGCTGGCTGGATCCGGCCGTCGAGGTGTTCCAGCAGGGGTCGGCCGCCGTGCCCCGCACGGTGGGCGGACCGGCGTCGTGGCAGCGCGTCGAGGCCGGCGTCGAACCCGAGCGGCGACCGCTGCCCCCGGTGGAGGTCACCGACGTGGCCACCGGCGTGGACACGGTGTCGTTCCGGGTGGACCGGGTGGGCGTGCCCGTCCTGGTCCGTACCTCCTACTTCCCCAACTGGGAGGTGGACGGCGCGGAGGGTCCGTGGAGGGCCACGCCCAACCTGATGGTGGTCGTGCCGACCGCCGAGGAGGTCCGGCTTTCCTACGGGCGCACGACCGTCGACGTGGTGGCGGTGCTGTTGAGCCTGGTCGGGTTGCTGGCCCTCGTGCTGCTGGGTCGGCGGCCGTCGCCGGAACCGGAGTCGGGCCCGTTCGACGTGGCGGCCGCCGGGCCGGACGGCGACCGTCGCCTTGACCGCTGGGTCGACCGGCGGGTGGCGGGACCGCCGCCCGACCCGGATGGCTGCCCGCTGCCCGACCCGGATGGCTGCCCGTCGCCCGACCCGGATGGCTACCCGCCAGAGGACCCGGGGAACTCGGGGGACCCGGGGGAACGCGTCCCGGCGGAGGATCATCGGTGAGGGAGCGCCTACGGAAGTTCGCGGTGGTCGGCCTGGTGGCCACCACCATCGACGTCGGGCTGGCCGTGGTCCTGCTGGGTGTCGGCTGGGCGCCGTGGGCCGCCGATGCGGTGGCCCTGGGCGTCGCGGCGACGGTGGCCCGGCTGCTCCACCGCTCGGTGACGCTGCGCGACGATCCGTACGCCCGGTGGATCCGCCTCAGGCGGGTCTTCGTGACCGTGGTCGTGGTCGCCGGCCTGGTCGACTTCGGGGTCCTCACCGTGGGTCGGTCCCTGCTGGACGGTTCGTCGGGAGGCGACGCCGGCTCGTGGACGGTGGACCTGGTCGCCAAGGTGGCGGCCGTGGTGGTGGCCGGGGCGGTCCGGGCCGTGGCCTACCGGGCCTTCCTGTTCCGGGTCATCCGCCGGGAACAGGACCTTCCGTCGGATCGGCCCGCACCGGTGGGCGACCGGCGGGTGACCGTGGTGCTTCCGGCGTACCGCGAGGCCGACCGGATCGGCACCTCGGTGGCCCGGGTCCGGACCGAACTGGGTGCCGCGCTGGGTGCCGGCGGGGACGGGGACGTCGAGGTGGTGGTGGTCGACGACGGCTCGCCGGACGACACCGCGGCGGTCGCCGAGGCGGCGGGCGCCGACCGGGTGGTGCGCCTGGATCGGAACCGGGGGAAGGGCGCGGCGGTGCGGGCCGGGGTGGCCGTGGCGACCGGTCGCACCGTGGTGTTCACCGATGCCGACCTGGCCTACGGCCCGGCCCAGGCCGCCGCCCTGGTGCACCGGGTGGAGGAGGGCTACGACGTGGTGGTCGGGAGTCGGCGCCACACCGAGACGACCACGCTGGTCCGGGCGGGGCGCCTGCGCGAGGTCGGGGGCCGCCTCGTCAACCTGGCCACCCACGCCCTGCTGCTCGGCCAGTACCGGGACACCCAGTGCGGCCTCAAGGCCTTCCGGGCCGACGTCGCACGCCCGCTGTTCGAGGCGTCGACGCTGGAGGGCTTCGCGTTCGACGTGGAGCTGTTCCACCTGGTCGAACGGTGGCGCCTCACCCTGGCCGAGGTTCCCGTCGAGGTCGAGAACTCGGAGCGGTCCACCGTCCGGGCGGTCCGCGACGGCATCCGCCTGGTCGCCGACCTGGTCCGGGTCCGCCAGCAGGCCCGCCGCGGCGCCTACCCCGAGCCCCCCACCTTCGACCCGCCCGCCCCCGGGGCGCCGGTCCCCGAGGCCCCCATTTTCAAGGCCCATATCTTCAAGGCATACGACATCCGCGGCCGGGTGCCCGAGGAGTGGGACGAGGAGGTCGCCGAGGCCATCGGGCGGGGGCTGGCCAACCTGGTGCGGCGCCGGGAGCCCGCGACCACGGCCGTCGTGGTGGGTCGGGACATGCGGCCCAGCGGCGTTCCCCTCGGCGAGGCCCTCGTCCGGGGGATCACCGAACGGGGCCTCGACGTGGTCGACGTCGGCCTGGCCTCCACCGACCTCGTCTACTTCGCCTCCGGGCACCTGTCGGCGCCCGCGGTGGTCCTCACGGCCAGCCACAACCCCGCCGGCTACAACGGCATGAAGTGCTGCCTGTCCGGTGCGGTCCCCCTGGGCTACGACGACGGCCTGAACGAGGTGCAGGCCGAGGTGCTGGCCGAGATGCAGGCCGAGATGCAGGACGAGCCGCAGGTCGGCCGGGATGCGCCGGCGGGACCGTCGGGCACCGTCCGGACGCTGGACCTGCTGGACGCCTTCGCCGACCACGTCCGGTCATTCGTGGACGTCGAGCGGCTCCGCCCGCTGCGCCTGGTGGTCGACACGGCCAACGGCATGGGTGGCCTGGTCGTCCCCGCGGCCTTCGACGGCCTGCCGTTCGTCGTCGACCACCTGTACCCGGAACTGGACGGGACCTTCCCCAACCATCCGGCCGACCCCATCCAGCCGGAGAACCTGCGGGACCTCCAGGCCCGGGTGCTGGACACCGGCGCCGACCTGGGCCTGGCCTTCGACGGCGACGCCGACCGGGTCTTCCTCGTCGACGAGCAGGCCCGCCCGGTCTCGGGCTCCACGACCACCGCGCTGGTGGCCCGGGGAGTGCTGCGGCGCGAACCCGGGGCGACCATCCTGCACAACCTGATCTGCTCGAAGGCCGTGCCCGAGGTGGTGGCCGAGGAGGGGGGTCGGGCCGTGCGGACCCGGGTCGGCCACTCGCTCATCAAGCAGGCCATGGCCACCGAGGGGGCCGCCTTCGCCGGCGAACACTCGGGCCACTACTACTTCCGTGACAACTACCGGGCCGACAGCGGCCTGATCGCCGCCCTGGTGGTCCTGGAGGCCCTGTCGGTGCACGACGGACCGATGAGCGACCTGGTGGCGCCGTTGGAGCGGTACGCGGCATCCGGAGAGGTGAACACCGAGGTGGACGACCCGTCGGCCGTCATCCAGCGGGTGGCCGACCACTTCGCGGCCACGGCCCCCGAGGCCGCCCGCGACCACCTGGACGGCCTGACGGTCGACCTCGGCGACTGGTGGTTCAACCTGCGACCGTCCAACACCGAGCCGCTGCTGCGGCTCAACGTCGAGGCGACCGACGACGAGGCCTGTGCGGCACGGGTCGACCAGGTCCGGAACCTGTTCGGAGGATGAGGCGGGGCGTTTGGGCCAATAGCCTGCGGCCATGACCCTCGATCCGAAGCTCCTGGAGATCCTCGCCTGCCCGGAGGACAAGGGGCCGCTGCTCTGGTTCGCCGACCAGGAGGCCCTCTACAACCCGCGCCTGCGTCGCCGCTACGCGGTCCGCGACGGCATCCCGGTGATGCTGGTCGACGAGGCCACCACGGTCGACGACGCCGAACACCAGCGGCTGGTCGACCGGGCCGCCGCCGAGGGCATCCGACCCACCTTCGGGGACTGACCCGCCTCCGGCGGACCCCGATACGCCACGAGCGGACGCAGCCGATGGACCTGCTGGACGGGGTGATCCGGTCCTACGACTGGGGTTCGCCCACCGCGCTGTCCGACCTCCGGGGCGTGGAGCCCAGCGGACGGCCGGAGGCCGAGTTGTGGTTCGGCGCCCACCGGTCGGGGCCCTCGACCTTCCGGTCCGACGGCCGGGTGGCGACCTCCGAGGAGGTGCCGTTCCTCGTCAAGGTGCTGGCCGTGGACCGCCCCCTCTCGTTGCAGGTCCACCCCGATGCCGAGGCGGCTGCCGATCCGCGACGGGTCCTGCCCGACGGGAGGGCCAAGCCGGAGGCCGTGTGCGCCCTGGGGCGGTTCGAGACGTTGTGCGGATTCCGGCCGGAGTCCGAGGCGGCGGACCTGGCGGCCTCGGTGTCCGTACCGGAGCGCGTGCTGGCTGCCCTCCGGTCGGGGGACTGGTCGGCGGTGGTGGCCGAGGCGCTGGCTGCCTCCCCCGCGGAGGTGGCCGCCGTGGTGGCCGCCGCCCGGGCCACCGGCGGACCGGCCGCCGACCTGGTCGGCCGACTGGCCGCCCTCCATCCCGGCGACCCGGCCCTCCTGCTGGTGCCCATGCTGCGCCACCTCGTGCTCGACGACGGCGACCTCCTGTACGTGGCCCCCGGGATGCTCCATGCCCACCTCTCGGGCCTGGCCGTGGAGGTGATGGCCTCCTCCGACGACGTGGCCCGGGCCGGCCTGACCGCGAAGTCCGTGGATCCGTCAGCCGTCGTGGGCCTGCTGCGGCCCGGGCTCGGCGACCGGGTCGAGTCGGCCACCGGGCCGGAGCACCGGTACGCCACGGCGGTGGACGGCGTGGCGCTCTGGCGGTTGTCGGGTGCCGGGCTGGAGGTGGAGGTCGGCGACGGAGGACCCGAGCTGCTGCTGTGCACCGACGGCTCGGCGTCGGTGGCGCCGGTGGCCGGTGGTCGGGACCTGGTCCTGGGGCGGGGCGAGGCGGCGTGGATCGGGCCGCTGGACGGTCCGGTGGCCCTCCGTGTGGACGGGACCGTCCATCGGGTGGCCTCCCGGGATTCGGAGCGGTCCGCCCGGTAGCCTGAGGGGACCGCGGCTGATCGAACCGGTGTCAGACGACCCCAGCCCGGCTTCGACAAGCACCCCGACCCTCCCGCCGTCCCGGTCCTCCGGGCGACCGGGCGGATCCGACCACGAGGCGCCGAGGCGCCCTGGAGCCGACATGACCGCGTCCCCCCGTTCCCTCGCCGACGACCACCGGGTCGCCGACCTCACCCTCAACGAGTTCGGTCGCAACGAGATCCGCCTGGCCGAACACGAGATGCCCGGCCTGATGGCCCTGCGGGCCGAGTTCGCCGACGCCCAGCCGCTGGCCGGTGCCCGGATCACCGGGTCGTTGCACATGACGATCCAGACGGCGGTGCTCGTCGAGACCCTGGTGGTCCTGGGCGCCGAGGTCCGCTGGGCCAGCTGCAACATCTTCTCCACCCAGGACCACGCGGCGGCCGCCGTGGTCTGCGGCCCCGACGGGACCCCCGACGACCTCCGTGGCGTGCCGGTGTTCGCCTGGAAGGGCGAGACGCTGGAGGAGTACTGGTGGGCCACCCAGCAGATCCTCGAGTGGCCCGGGGGCGAGGGCCCCAACCTGATCCTGGACGACGGCGGCGACGCCACCATGCTCGTCCACAAGGGCGCCGAGTACGAGGCGGCCGGTGTGGTCCCGGCGGCGTCGGACGACGACCCCGAGGAGTGGCAGGTGGTGCTGGCCACGCTGTCCGCCTCGCTGGCCGACGACCCGCAGCGTTGGACCCGGATCGCCGAGGGCATCCGCGGCGTGTCCGAGGAGACCACGACCGGCGTGCACCGGCTGTACCAGATGCAGGAGGCGGGGGAGCTGCGCTTCCCGGCCATCAACGTCAACGACGCCGTCACCAAGTCCAAGTTCGACAACCTGTACGGCTGCCGCCACTCGCTGGTCGACGGGATCAACCGGGGGACCGACGTGATGATCGGCGGCAAGACCGCCGTGGTCTGCGGCTTCGGCGACGTGGGCAAGGGCTGTGCGGAGTCGCTGCGCGGCCAGGGGGCCCGGGTCATCGTGACCGAGGTGGACCCCATCTGTGCCCTGCAGGCGGTCATGCAGGGCTACGAGGTCAACACCATCGAGCGGGTCCTCGACGAGGCCGACATCTTCGTCACGGCCACCGGCTGCCGGGACATCATCACCGCCGAGCACATGGGGCGGATGAAGCACCAGGCCATCGTCGGGAACATCGGGCACTTCGACAACGAGATCGACATGGCCGGCCTGGCCCGGATGTCCGACGTGCAGCGGATCAACATCAAGCCCCAGGTCGACGAGTTCGTGTTCCCCGACGGGCACTCGGTGATCATGCTCTCGGAGGGCCGCCTGCTGAACCTGGGCAACGCCACCGGGCATCCCAGCTTCGTGATGTCGGCCAGCTTCTCGAACCAGGTGCTGGCCCAGATGGAGCTCCATGACCGTGCCGAGGCCTACGGCACCGACGTGGTGACCCTGCCCAAGGAACTGGACGAGAAGGTGGCCCGCCTGCACCTGGATTCCCTGGGCGTGCGCCTGACCGAGCTGTCGACCGACCAGGCCGACTACCTCGGGGTGCCGGTCGACGGCCCGTTCAAGCCGGAGCACTACAGGTACTGATCCCGCTCCCCCTAGGCTCGTCGCCCGTGCGGAGCGCGGTGCTGGGCCTGGCCGGAGGAAGTGGAGC
>CAYWBE010000049.1:0-9987 GCA_964456295.1 uncultured Candidatus Nemicrothrix sp. | reverse complement strand
ACGGGTGTCGCCGACCGTGTCGGCTGCGGTGGGGGAGAGCAGCGCCATGGCCTCGGCCAGACGGTCGCTGCCGGCCAGCATGAGGGCCCGGGGAACCACGGTGGGACCATCGGGTCGACCCAGGGTGCGGACGGCGGCGGCCAGGAAGGTCGTGTCGTCGACGGTTCGGGACCGGTCGTCGACCTGGACCACTACCGGGTCGAGGTCGAGTTGGTCGAGGATCCCCCGGAGTGGTCCCAGGATCCCCGCGGGGCACGAGCCGTCGTCGGTGCAGTGGGCCTGGAGTGCGCCGAGGGCGGCCACGATGCCGTCGGGGAGGTCGGCCGTCTCGTCGGCGTCAGGGGGAACCACCGAGTCCAGGACCATGGAGAGGACCGCCGGCTCGTCGATGCGTACGAGTTCGAGGGCTACGCGGGTTCCGAAGGAGACACCGTGGAGGTGCCAACGGTCGATGCCCAGGGCGTGGCGGACGGCCACCAGGTCGGCGGCGATCCGGCCCACGCTGACCGAGGCGGGGTCGAGCCCGTCGCCGGTCAGGCGCTCCCGACAGGCCCTGTCCCCGCTCAGGGAGCCGTCCCCGACCTGGGATCGTTCCATCTCGGGACAGTCCATGGACGGCGTCGAGTGGCCACCTCCCCGCTGGTCGACCAGCACGAGGTCGTGGTCGTCCAGCAGTTCGGAACGGGGGGTCAGCCACCGGTGCCGGTCGGCCACGGCTCGACCACCGGGGCCACCGTGGAGGAACAGGATGGGCGCCCCGGTGGGGTCCGGGGAACGGAGCAGGGCGACCGCCAGCGACGCGGTGTCGACCGGGACCTGATGGCAGGTGACGGTCAGGTCGGTCGGAACCGGTTCACCCGGACAGTCCACGTCGGGTGGTGGGGCGTTCCCGTCGGCCGGGGTGGAGGCGCACCCTGCAACGGCGGCCAGGAGGGCGATGGCAGGGAAGGCGGCGGCCAGGAGGGTGGCGACGCGGCGGTTCGGGCGTGTGGGCACCGCGGCAACGGTAGTCAGGGACCCGGGTGGTGCCCGGTCCGGTGGCCGCCTCGGGCCCGGTTGTCACACCCCGTCGTCAGGATGGACCCATGGATGAACCACGAGACAACCCCACCCCGGAGTACATCGGTCCCACGACTCCCGGTCCGGGCACCCTGACCATCGACTGCGCGACGTGCAGCCAACGCGATACCTCCACCTGTGATGACTGCATGGTGACGTTCCTGTGCAGTCGGGAGCCCGGTGATGCGGTGGTCGTCGATCTGGGTGAGTTCCGGGCGATGCGGGTCCTGGGGGCGTCGGGTCTGGTGCCTCCTCTCCGACACACGCGTACGACCTGACGGTTCCACCCGCCGGAGGCCGGGCGGGGGAGCCGGCATGGAAGGCTGGGGGCATGGCGTCGGGCACCTCCAACGACCTGTCGGCCCCCGGAGGGGCCGATCTGTCGACCCTCAGGGAACAGGCCCTGGCCGTGGGATCGGCGGCCGGACTGGACGCCGTCGGAGTGGCCGGTGCCCACCCGTTCGACGACGTGCGTTCGGAGATCGAACGGAGGCGGGACGAGGGCCTGCACGGTGGGATGCAGTTCACCTTCCGGAATCCGGGCCGCTCGACGGACCCCGGGAGGATCCTGGCCGGTGCCCGAGCCCTGGTGGTGGGGGCCAGGCGGACGCCGGCTGCCCGCCTGGCCGAGGTGGGGTCGGGGCGCATGCGGATCGCCGCCTACGCCCGCCATGACCACTACGCGGATCTCCGGATGGCATTGGGTGAGGTGGCTGAACGGCTCCGGTCGGACGGGTGGCGGGCCATGGTGGTGGCTGACGACAACGCCCTGGTCGATCGTGCGGCCGCTGTACGGGCCGGAATCGGCTGGTGGGGGCGGAACGCCAACGTGCTCCTGCCGGGACGTGGGAGCTGGTTCGTGCTGGGTTCGGTGGTCACCGATGCGCCGCTGACGCCTTCGGTGCCGCTGGAGGACGACTGCGGCACGTGTCGGAAGTGCCTGGACGGCTGCCCGACCGGGGCCATCCTCGATGGTGGGGTCATCGATGCCCGACGTTGCCTGGCCTGGTTGGTCCAGGCCCCGGGGTGGATTCCCCGGCAGTTCCGTGAGGCGCTGGGTGGACGGCTGTACGGCTGCGACGAGTGTCAGGAGGTCTGTCCGGTGGGTCGCCCGGAGCGCTCTGCCGACGGGACCGTGGATCCCGGGGCCGACGTGGACGTTGCCGAGGTGCTCGACGCGGTTGACGAGGATCTGATGGACCGATTCGGTCGGTGGTACATCGCCGATCGGGACCCTCGGTACCTGCGCCGCAACGCCCTGGTGGCCATGGGCAACACCGGTCGTGGAGACGACCCCGGGGTGGAACGACGGCTGCGGAGGTGGCTCGGAGACCGTGATCCACTGGTGCGGGGCCACGCCGTGTGGGCTGCCGTCCGCCTCGGTCGGAGTGACCTCCTGGACGGGGTGGATGCTTCGGATCCCGGGGTGGCCGAGGAGTTGGCCGCCGCCGACGGCAGGGTGGAGCCGTGAGGCGCCACGTCCTGGTCACCAACGACTTTCCACCCAAGGTCGGGGGCATCCAGTCCTACCTCTGGGAGCTCTGGCGTCGCCTCCCCGCCGATGCGGTGCGGGTCCACACCACGCCGCACGCCGGGGCCGACGAGTTCGATGCCGCCCAGCCCTTCCCGGTGACCCGGAGTCGTGAACCGGTCCTCCTGCCCACGCGGATGGTCTCCCGCAGAGTCGAGCGTCTGGCCGATGACCACGGGGCCGAGCTGGTGGTCTGGGACCCGGCACTTCCCGTCGGCCATGCCGCTCCCCGGGGGGACCGCCCGTATGCCGTGGTGCTGCACGGAGCCGAGGTCACCGTGCCCGGGCGGCTCCCCGGTACCCGGCAACTCCTGGGTCGGGTCCTGCGGGGGGCGTCCCTGATCATCTGTGCCGGTCACTATCCGGCCGCCGAGGCCGAGCGGGCGGCCGGGTGCCCACTGCCCACCGTGATCGTGCCGCCGGGGGTCGACACCGACCGCTTCCGTCCCCTCGACGTTTCGGAGCGGGCGGCGGTGCGACGTGAACTGGACCTGCCGGTCGATGCCCCGCTGGTGGTGAGCGTCAGCCGACTGGTGCCCCGCAAGGGGATGGACACCCTCATCCGGGCAGCCCGGCGCCTCGCCGACCGGATGCCCGATGCGGTGGTGGCCATTGCCGGATCGGGCCGGGACCGGGCCCGCCTGGAGGGGCTGGTGTCGTCCACCGGAGCACCGGTCCGCCTGCTGGGGCGGGTGCCCGACGAACTCCTCCCCGGCCTCTACGGCGCCGGCGACGTGTTCTCGATGGTCTGTCGGAACCGGTGGGGTGGGCTGGAACAGGAGGGATTCGGCATCGTGTTCGTGGAGGCCGCAGCGGCCGGTGTGCCGGCGGTGGCCGGCGACAGTGGGGGTTCGGCCGAGGCGGTGTCCGATGGGGAGACGGGCCTGGTGGTCCGCCGTCCCGGCGGACCGGACCGGGTGGCCGAGGCGCTGGTCGACCTCCTCGGCGACGCCCCCCGGCGGTTGGCGATGGGCCGGCGGGCCCGTGAGCGGGCCGAAGCCGAGTTCTCCTACGACGTCCTGGCGGCCCGCCTCAGGGACGGAATCGACGGTGCCTGCCTCCGGAGTTGAACAGGGCGCCGACGGGCACCACCGCGGCGGCGGGGAGGGGTATCGTCGGACGGGAAGAGGAGGCGGACGATGACCGACCACGCCAGCCAGCACACGATCGTGCGGGCCACGCCGGAGCACTGCTACGAGACGGTGCTCGACGTCGAACGCCTTCCCGAATGGGCTCCGGACATCAAGGAGGCCACCGTCCTGGCCCGCGACGACCAGGGTCGTCCCGGGGACGTGGCCTTCCGGGCGGCGGCCATGGGGCGCAGCACCACCTACACCCTCCGCTACAGCTACGGGTCCAATCCGTTGCGCATCTCGTGGCGGCTGGTCGAGGGCGACCTGCTGGAGCGGATGAGCGGCGAGTACGAGTTCCTCGCCGTGCCCGGCGACGACGGCGCCACCCGGGTCGTCTACGACCTCGACGTGGACCTGCTGATCCGCCTGCCGGGGTTCGTCCGTCGCCGACTCGAAGCCAAGGTGGTCCACGCGGCCATCGACGACCTCAGGGAGCGGATCGAGGTCGGCACCCCCGCCGGTTGATCGGGGCCGCAGGCGATGGAGTTCCGCCGGATCGGGTCCCTGCCGCCGTACGTCTTCACCATCATCGACACCCTGAAGGTCCAGGCCCGACGGGCTGGCGAGGACGTCATCGACCTGGGTTTCGGAAATCCGGACCTGCCGTCGCCCGACCTGGCGGTCGAGAAGTTGGCCGAGGCGGCCCGCAACCCGCGTAACCACCGGTATTCGTCGAGTCGGGGGCTGCCCAACCTCCGGAGCGCGGTGGCCGACATGTACCAGCGACGGTTCGGCGTGGCGCTGGACCCCGAGACGCAGGTCATCAACACCATCGGCGCCAAGGAGGGCTTCGCCCACCTGATGTGGGTCCTGCTGCAGCCCGGTGATGCCGCCCTGGTGCCTTCGCCGTCGTACCCGATCCACCGCTACTCACCGTTGTTCGCCGGTGCCGAGGTCCGGGAGATGCCGTTCACCACAGACGGCGACTTCATCGGGATGCTCCGTGAGGGGTGGGAGTACTCGTGGCCCAAGCCCCGGGTGATCGTGCTGTCCTTTCCCCACAACCCGACCACGGCGTGCGTGGACCTCCCGTTCATGGAGGAGGTGGTGGCCTTCGCCCGGGAGCGTGACGTCCTCCTGGTGCACGACTTCGCCTACGCGGACCTCGGGTTCGACGGCTACCGGCCGCCGTCCATCCTCCAGGTACCGGGTGCCGACGAGGTGGCGGTCGAGTTGTACTCGATGACCAAGAGCTTCTCGATGGCCGGTTGGCGGATGGCGTTCATGGTGGGCAATGCCGAGGCGGTGGCCGCGCTGGCCAGGCTCAAGTCGTACCTGGACTACGGGACGTTCCAACCCATCCAGATCGCGGCAACCGTCACGCTGAACGAGGCTCCGGACCACCCGGTGGAGGTGTGCGGCGTCTACCAGGAACGCCGGGACGCCCTGTGCGACGGGCTGGCCCGCATCGGCTGGCCCATGGAGCCGCCGAGGGGGACCATGTTCGCCTGGTCGCCCATCCCCGAGCCCTATCGGGACATGGGGTCCGTCGAGTTCGCATCGATGCTGGTCCGCGAGGCCAACGTGGCCGTCTCGCCCGGTGTGGGCTTCGGGCCCGGGGGAGAGGGCCACGTCCGGTTCGCCCTCATCGAGAACGAGCAGCGGATCGGCCAGGCGGTGCGAAACCTCCGCGGCGCCCTCGACCGCCTCGAGGCCTGAACGTCCGGTTCAGCCCCCGGTCCCGGTGGACAGGAACGACCGGTAGTTGTCGCAGGTGACCGGTGCGCCCTCGACGGGGGGTTCCCCGTCGCTCACCGGGACGTTGATGGCTTCCAGGCCGTCGGGGCCCTCCAGGAGGATCACCACCTGGTCGATCTCGGCTCCGACCACCAGGAGGTCCGCCGTGCAGACCAGCATGGCGAAGGCCAGCCGATTGCTGGCGCTGTCGTCGTGGGGGAAGCCGTCCAGGGTGTCGAGGTGCACCTCGAGAAGGCCCTGGTCCAGGACGGTGCCGATGACGCTGCTCCCGTCGATGAACGGCGAGATGAGTCCTGATTCCTGCTCGTCGGCACCGGGGCCGGCGAACACCTCGGCCAGGATCACGTTGATCGAACCGTCACCCTTGATCTCCCGATCGACCGCCTCCAGCACCTGGCGGTTGTCCTCGCTGACGTGCGCCAGGAAGATCTGCACCGTCTCGGTGGGGGTGGGTGGCTCGGTGCTGGTCGACGCCGGGGGGAGGAGGGCATCGGGTAGGTCGACGGCCAGGTCGCGGGTCGAGTCGTCCATCGGGATACCGCAGGCGCTGAGGGCCAGCAGGCCGGTGACGGCCAGGCACCGGAGGGTCGCCGGTACCACCCGTCGGACCGCGTTCGGTCGGTGATGGTGGACGGTCACCACGCCATCTCCGTGTCTGCTCCGAGCGGGTTGAGCGGAAGCTCGAGGACGAATCGGGCCCCCCGCCGTCCGTCGGTCCGGTCCTCCACCCATACCCGACCCTGGTGGAGGCGGAGGTCCTCGCTCACCAGGCTCAGGCCCAGACCGGTGCCCCCTCCGGTACCCCGCCGCCCGCTGGCCGCGCCGCGGGCGAACCGGTCGAAGACCTCCCGGCGCTCGTGTTCGGGAACGCCCGGCCCCTCGTCCTCCACGGCGATCCGGACGACCTCATCGTGTTCGAGTACCAGGGCCGTGGCGCCACCACCGTGTCGACGGGCATTGTCCAGGAGGTTGGCCATGACCCGGGCCAGCCGTCTCTTGTCGGCATCGATCACCAGGGTGTCGGTGCCGACCGGAAGTGAGAGGGTCAGGGTCGGATCGTCGGCCACCGTCGCCTGCAGGAAGCGGACCAGGTCCACCTCGGTGAGGTCCAGGGTGGCCACTCCGGCGTCGTAGCCGGAGATCTCGAGCATCTCGTTGACCAGGCGGTTGAAGCGTTCCAGGTCGGCCGCCAGCAGGTCCAGGGCGACCCGGGAGCGCTCGGAGAGTTCGTCCCGACGGGCCTCCAGCACCCCGACACCGGCCATGAGCGTGGTCAGCGGACTCCGGAGCTCGTGGCTCACGTCCGAGGCGAAGCGGGCATCCCGGTGGATGCGTTCCTCCAGCGCCCGTGCCATCTCGTTGAACGAGTCCGAGAGCCGGTCCAGGTCCGGATCGGTCTGGGGTCCGAGACGGGTGTCGAGGCGACCACCGGCGATGGCCTCGGCCGCTCCGCGGACCCGCCGGAGGGGCCGCAACATCCGGGCGGCCGCCCAGGAGCCGAGGAGGGCGGCCAGGACGGTGGTCGCCGCACCTGCGCCCAGGAGGATGAACCGCAGGTCGTCGAGGGTCTCGGAGACCTCGACCAGGTCCACCACCGCGTAGTAGTCGGCATCGAAGGTGGCCAACGGGATCCCGACCACGAAGTGTGGCTCGTCCCGGACCGGCGCCAGGACCTGTCCGGCTGACCGCCCGTCGAGCCTCGTCACCAGGGCGCGGGGTAGGTCGTCGTGGTCGAGCTCCGGCGCTGGAAGCCAGTCGTCGCCCAGCCGGATGATCCGCTGGCTCCCCTCCAGACGGGTCAGGGAGTCGGCGATGGTCTGCAGGTCCTCGATGGTGGAGTCGGGCGTCAGCTGGTTGCTCAGGCGGGTGGCGTTGGTGACCGCCATGGCCGCCGCCGCCCCTTCCCGGGACTCGATCAGCTGGCGTCTGGTCAGCACCAGGGTGCTGAGGGCCAGGAGGATCGACACCAGGAGGCCACCCACCGCGAACAGCATGGCGATCCGGTTTCCCAGACCGAGGCGGCTGGCTTCGTCGGCCATTGGTCTCCCTGTGGGGGTGGGTCGGTGGCGGTCGGCTGGGCGTGGGCCGGTCTCAGCCCTGGAACTTGTAGCCCATGCCGCGCACGGTGGTCACATAACGGGGGTTGGCCGGGTCGGGTTCGACCTTGGTCCGGAGGCGGCGGACGTGGACGTCGACGAGGCGCCCGTCGCCGAAGTAGTCGTACCCCCAGACCCTCTCGAGGAGGTCCTCGCGGCTCAGCACCCGACCGTCGGCGGTTGCCAACTCGACGAGGAGCCGGAACTCGGTGCGGGTCAGGTGGACCTCGCCGCCGCCGTGGCGGACCACCCCCTCCTCGGGGATCACCTCCAGGTCGCCCGCGTGGATCCGGTAGGGGTGCGCATCGTCGGTCCTCGCCCGGCGGAGCAGGGCCCTGATCCGCGCTGAGAGCTCCTTGGGGTCGAAGGGCTTGCGGAGGTAGTCGTCGGCGCCGGCCTCCAGGCCGGCCACCACGTCATGGCTGTCGGACCGGGCGGTCACCATGACGATGGGGACGTCTCCCAGTCGTCGGATGTTCCGGCACACCTCGAAGCCGTCGATGCCGGGGAGCATGATGTCGATGAGGACGACGTCGGCGGGTCGGCGGCTGAAGGCATCCAGGGCCTCCTCGCCGCTGGCCGTCTCCTCGACGTCCCACCCCTCCTCCTCGAGGGCCATCCGGACGGCGGTCCGGATGCGTTCATCGTCCTCGACGGTCAGGATCCGTGTGCTCATCCCACGATGCTGCCCCATGGCGGGCCCCCGTGTCGCCGCAATCGTGTCGGGAGGCCCGGGAGGCGTGCCGGGAGGTCCGCCGCGGCCGCCGGGGTCCACCGTCTCCGGGGGGCCTGCCGGTCAGTCACGGTCGGCTCCGGTGGACCGGAGGAGATCCAGTAGTGGCCCGTGGATGGCGACGGGGGCGGCCACCGTCATACCGGTGGCGTCGTGGTTCCCGGTTGCCGACCCACCGGTCAGGGGTTCACCGTCCAGGTCGGTGACCCGGCCGCCGGCCTCGGCGACCAGCACGGCACCGGCGGCGTGGTCCCAGACGTTCAGACCCCGTTCGAAGTAGGCGTCCACCCGACCGCACGAGACCGAGGCCAGGTCGACCGCCGCGCCGCCCATCCGTCGGATGTCACGGATCCGGGGGATCACGCCGACCAGTACCTCGGCCTGGCGGCGACGGTGATCCGGGTCGTAGGAGAAGCCGGTGGCCACCAGGGCCGTGGACAGTTCGGTGGCGCTGCTGACGGCGACCGGTGTGCCGTTGCTGGTGGTCCCATGACCCACCGCGGCCACGAACTCGTCGCCCATCAGGGGGTCCACCACCACCCCGGCGACCAGGCGTTCCTCGACCTCCACGCCGATGGAGATCGAGAAGCCGGGGTGGCCGTAGACGAAGTTGGTCGTCCCGTCGATCGGGTCGACCACCCAGCGCACGTCGGAGGTGCCGGTCACCCCGGTGCCCTCCTCGCCGAGGATCGAGTCCTCCGGGCGGGCATCGAGGATGCGTCCGACGATCTGCTCCTCGGACCACCGGTCGACCTGGGTGACCAGGTCGGTGGTCGTGGTCTTGGTGGCGGCGACGTCGACCTGTCCGGCCTGCCGTCCGACCACCGGGGCGACGGCCCGGGCGATCTCCAGGGCGAGGTCCCGGAGCTCGGCGTGGTCGGCCACGGCGGGTGGTTCAGTCCACCGGGTGTCGGTCCCGGGCGGCCTGTTGCCGCTCGGTGGCCTGCCACTCGGCCATGGCCCGCAGGGCGAGGATGGCCACCACGGCTACTCCGGCTGCTGCGATGACCGCTCCGACGAGGCCCATGGATCCGGCGAGGATGGTGCATCCATCGGTGCACTGGAGGTCGGTGACCGCGTGTCCCACCAGTCCGCCACACGCTCCGGCCACCAGGATGGCCAGGAGGGCCAGGGCCCGAGCCAGGGAGGAGGGCTCGGCCGAGGACCGGGCGGCATCGGCGGGTGCGTTCACGCACGGAACGCTACCTGCCTCCTGCGGGCGGCTGTCAGACTGCGGTGATGGCCGGACGACCTGACGGGGACCGGGAGGCGCTCCATCGTCGGGGACGTCGGTGCGGCGCCCGGGCGGCGGGGTGAGCATCGACACCCCCATCCTGCACGTGGACATGGATGCCTTCTTCGCGTCGGTGGAGTTGGTACGACGTCCCGAGTTGCGCGGTCGACCCGTGGTGGTGGGTGGCCAGGGGGACAGGGGGGTGGTGGCGGCCGCGTCCTACGAGGCCCGGGCCTTCGGGGTGCGTTCGGCGATGCCGTCGACGAGGGCCCGACGCCTCTGTCCGGAACTGGTGTTCCTCCGCGGTGACCATGGGCTCTACCGGGAGGTGAGCGGCCGGATCATGGAGGTCTTCGGTCGCTACACGCCACTGGTCGAGCCGTTGTCCCTGGACGAGGCCTTCCTCGATGTACGTGGTGCCCGCCGGTTGCATGGTCCGCCGGAGGCCGTGGCGGCGGCCATCCGGCGGGACCTGGTGGACGAGGAGTCGTTGACCTGCAGTG
>CAYWBE010000048.1:0-10104 GCA_964456295.1 uncultured Candidatus Nemicrothrix sp. | reverse complement strand
ACGCCTCGCTGATCCACATGAACCGGGCCGACGCGGCCGGCAACGGCCAGTTCCTGGGTCCCGACCTCTACTTCGACGACCTGTTCGCCAAGGCGGCGACGGCCACCTACCTGTCGTGCGAGAAGGTGGTCGACACCGGCGACCTGCTCGACGAGGGGTCGCTGCACACCCTGAAGATCCCCCGGATCTTCGTGGACGGCGTGGTGGAGTCGCCCCGGGGCGCCCACTTCACCGAGTGTCCGCCCGACTACGGCCGCGACGAGGCCTTCCAGAAGGCCTACGCGGCCACCGCCCGGGACCCCGAGGCCTGGCGGGCCTTCGTGGACCACTGGCTGGAGGCCCCCAGCCACGAGGAGTACCTCGAGCGCCTGGACGCCCAGTCGGCGGACGGCGGGAAGGGCGGCGACCGTGACTGACGTGACGGGCGGGCCGGCGACCCGGGATGAGGTCTGCGCGGTGGCCATCGCCGAGGCCTTCCGGGGCGACGGCGAGATCCTCTGCAACCCCATCGGGACCACGCCGATCATCGGTGGACGCCTGGCCCGGGCCACCTTCGAACCGGCCATGGTCATGACCGACGCCGTGTCGGTGCTGGCCGCCAACCCGCTCCCGGTGGGCGACGACGGCGCCGAGCGCCTCGTCGAGGCCTGGATGCCGTACCGCGACGTGTTCGACGTGGTCTGGTCGGGCCGGCGCCACGTGGTCATGGGGGCCAGCCAGATCGACGCCCATGGCAACCAGAACCTGGCGGCCATCGGCGACTGGCGACGCCCCAAGGCCCAGTTGCTGGGCCTGCGTGGTGCTCCGGGCAACCTGATCAACCACGCCACCACCTACTGGGTGCCCAACCACTCGACCCGGTCGTTCGTGCCGGCCGTCGACGTGGTGTCCGGGCCGGGCTACGACCGGGTGGCGCCGCTGTCGGCGGCCATCCGGGCCGGCCACGAGATCCGACGGGTGGTGTCCAACCTCGCGGTGATGGACTTCGAGGCGCCGGAGGACACTGGTCCGCGTCGGATGCGCCTGCGGTCCGTGCACCCCGGCGTGACCGTCGACGAGGTGGTCGAGGTCACTGGCTTCGAGCTGGTCGTCCCCGATGAGGTGCCCGAGAGCCGACTGCCCACCGATGTCGAACTCCACCTCATCCGCGAGGTGCTGGATCCCCGGGGCTTTCGCAAGGCCGAGTTCGGCGGCTGACCGGTGGACCAGGCGACCAGCGACGGGCCGACCAGCGACGGGCCGACCACCGGCGGGCCGACTTCTGGCGGGCCGGCGCCCGACCGGCGCCTGCACACCAGGTTCTGCGACCTGGTCGGCGTCCGGTACCCGATCGTCCAGACCGGCATGGGCTGGGTGGCCGGCTCCCGCCTGACCGCGGCCACCGCCAACGCCGGTGGCCTGGGGGTCATCGCCGCGGCACCCATGACCTTCGACCAGATGGCGACGGCCATCGCCGAGGTGCAGGCGGCGACCGACGCCCCGTTCGGGGTGAACCTCCGCACCGACGCCGCCGACGTGGACCGCCGGGTCGACCACCTGATCGCCGAGGGCGTCCGGGTGGCCTCGTTCGCCCAGGCCCCGGGACGGGCCACCGTGGAGCGCCTCAGGGAGGCCGGCGTGGTGGTCATCCCGACCATCGGCGCGGCCCGCCACGCCGAGAAGGTGGCCGAGTGGGGCGTGGACGCGGTGATCGCCCAGGGCGCCGAGGGCGGTGGACACACCGGCCTGGTGCCCACCTCCATCCTGATCCCCCAGGTGCTGGACGCCCTGGAGGGAACGGGCGTGGCCCTGGTGGCCGCCGGTGGGTTCACCGACGGCCGAGGACTGGCTGCCGCAGTGGCCTTCGGGGCCGACGCGGTGGCCATGGGCACCCGCTTCCTGCTCACTGCCGACAGCGACGTCCCCGACGACGTGAAGGCCGTCTACCTGTCCACGCCGGTCACCGGCACGGTGGTCACCCGGGCCGTGGACGGCGCCCCCCAGCGGGTGGTGGCCACCGACGTGGTGTCCCGCCTGGAGCGGTCGCGGCTTCTGGCCTTCCCGCGGGCGGCCGTCAACGCCCTGCGGTTCCGCCGCCTGACGTCCACGCCGCTACGGGAACTGCTGGCCGAGGGGCTGCGCATGAAGCGGTCCTCGGAGATGACCTGGAGCCAGGTGGCCATGGCCGCCAACGCCCCCATGCTGACCCGGGCCACCATGGTCGAGGGCCGCACCGAGGTGGGCATCCTCCCTACGGGCCAGGGGGTGGGCGCCATCGGCGAACTGCCGACGTGTGCCGAATTGATCGACCGGACGATGGCCGAGGCCACCGCGGCGCTGGACCGCGTGTGCGACACGACGGGCGGGAGCTGAGCACGGTGGACCTCGACTTCACGACCGGACAGCTGGCCTTCCGCGACGAGGTGCGTGCCTGGTTGGCCGACAACCTCCCGACCGAATCCCTGCCGCCCATGGATACCCCCGAGGGCTTCGAACGCCACCGGGAATGGGAGGGGGTGCTGCACGACGCCCGCTGGTCGGTCGTGGCCTGGCCCGAGGCCTACGGCGGCCGCGACGTGGGCCTCGTCGAATGGCTGATCTTCGAGGAGGAGTACTACCGGTCCGGGGCGCCGGGTCGGGTCAACACCAACGGCATCAGCCTGCTGGGACCCACCCTGTACGCCTTCGGGACCCAGGCCCAGCAGGACCGCTTCCTGCCCCGCATGGCCTCCGGCGAGGAGATCTGGGCCCAGGGGTGGTCCGAACCCGACTCGGGCAGCGACCTGGCGTCGATCTCCACCAAGGGCGTCCGGGACGGCGAGTGGTTCGTGCTGGACGGACAGAAGACCTGGTGCTCCCGGGGAGCGTGGGCCGACTGGCTGTTCTGCATCGTGCGGACCGATCCGGACTCCCAACGCCACCGCGGCCTCTCGTACCTGCTGGTACCGGCAGACGCCGAGGGCCTGGAACGGCGCCCGGTGGGACGCCTGGACGGCGAGCCGGCGTTCGCCGAACTGTTCTTCGACGGCTGCCGGGTGCACGAGTCCAACCTGCTGGGCGGGGAGGGCGAGGGCTGGAACGTCGCCATGGCCACCACGTCCAGCGAGCGGGGCCTGAACCTGCGGGCGCCCGGGCGGTTCCTGGCCGCCGCGGACCGGTTGGCCGACCTGTACCGCGAGCTGGCCGAATCGGGCACGGCCGACGAGGGCCTGTTGGACGAGGTCGTACGGGCGTGGACCGGCGCACAGGCCTACCGGTGGCAGACCTACCGCACGGCCGCCCACCTGTCCGGTGGCGGCGAACTGGGCGCCGCCTCGTCGCTGGGCAAGGTCTTCTGGTCCGAACTGGACGTCGAACTGCACGCCACGGCCCTGCGCCTGCTGGGCGAGCGGGGCGAGCTGGTGGACGGTTCCCGGGGGGGCGGGGACTGGATGTCGGGCTACCTGTTCAGCCTCTCGGGGCCGATCTACGCCGGCACCAACGAGATCCAACGCAACATCATCGCCGAGCGGCTGCTCGGCCTCCCACGGAAGTAGGGGGCCCACCATGGACTTCACGCTGGGCGGGGACCGGTCGCTGTTCGCCGAGACGCTGCGCGACATCCTCGACGACGTCTGCACGCCGGCCGCCGTCCGATCCTCGTGGGAGGACCCGGGCGGGGCGGTCGAGGGCCTGTGGGAGACCCTGGCCGGAACCGGGGTGCTGGGCCTGACCGTGCCCGAGTCCCACGGTGGCCTCGGCATGGACGAGGTCGACCAGGTGCTGCTGCTCGAGGAACTGGGTCGGGCGGCCTGTCCGGATCCGGTGGCCGAGCACTCGGCGGTGGCCGTGCCGGTCCTACGGGACCTGGCGCCGGCGGCGGTGGCCGACGAGTGGCTGGGCCGGGCGGCCGAGGGCACGGTGGTGCTGACCGCCGCCTCGCCGGCCGGCACCTCCGGTGGGCCCCTGGTGCTGGCCGGTGGACGTGCCGACCTGGTGGTGCTGGTCGTCGACGGAGCGGTCCACGCCGTGCCGGCTGCTGCGGTATCCGGTCGGCCCGTGGAGAGCGTCGACGGTGCCCGTCGCCTGGTCGAGGTGACCGTGGAGACCTCCGGGGACACCATGGTGTCCGATGACCCGGCTGCGGTGGCCACCCTGTGGGACCGGGGGGCATGGGCCGCCGCGGCCCAGGCCGTGGGGGTGGCCCAGCGCCTGCTGGACCTGACGGTGGCCTACGTGGCCGAACGCGAGCAGTTCGGTCGTCCGGTCGGCGTGAACCAGGCCGTGAAGCACCACTGTTCGAACGTGGCCATCGCGGTGGAGTTCGCCCGCCCCCTGGTCCAGACGGCCGCCTGGGCACTGGCCAACGGTCGGGCGCCCGACGGCACCCTCCCGCCGGGATCGGCCGGCGCGGCCGGGCCGTCCACCCTGGTGTCGATGGCCAAGGCCATGGCGTCCGATGCCGTGGACCTGGCCTGTCGGTCGGCGCTCCAGTGCCACGGGGCCATCGGCTACACCGTCGAACACGACCTGCAGCTCTGGTTGAAGCGGGGCTGGGCCCTGTCGGCCTCATGGGGTGACGCCCGACGGCACCGCCGTCGCATCGCCGCCGACCTGGCCCTGGGGTGGGGCCCGGGAGCCCCCGTCACGTGACCGGCGGCCGGTCGGAGCGAGCCGCCCTGGCCGACGAGGTGCGGGCCCTGGTGGCCGACGTGAACCGTCTGGCCCCGACCGACGAGGCGGTGGCCGACGCCCGGTCGCTGGTGGCCGCGGCCCGCCACGCCCTGGACGGGCCGGAGCGACGCCGGTGGTACGAGGTGCCGCTGGACGAGATCGACGCTGAATTCGAGGCCCGCCTCCGCGCCGAGGCGTTCGACCACAGCCTGTTCCGGGGCCCGGCCAACCCGTTGGCCCCGCCGCTCGTGGTGTCCACCGAGGATGACGACGAGGGCCCACTGGTGGTCGGGTCGGTCCGTCTGGACCGGTCCCGGGAGGGGCCACCGGAGCGCCTGCACGGCGGCTACCTGGCCGGCCTGTTCGACGACGTCCTGAGCGGCGTGCCGTCGCTGGTCGAGATGGGGCCGACGGTCACGGCGCGGTTGGCCATCCGGTACCGGGAAGCCACGCCACTGGACGTCGACCTCCGCTTCGAGGCCCGGGTGGTGCGCCATTCGGGACGCCGCCTGGTGGCCCGGGCCCGCTGCCTGGCGCCAGCGACCGGTGTGGAGGCTGCCGGCGAAGCCGGTCCGGGGGGCTGGACGGTGACCGCCGAGGCCGAGGCGCTCTTCGTGGCCGTGCCGGCCCGCGCCCAGGAACACCGGTCCCGGGAGTCGGGGTGACCCGACCCGTCGTGTGCTTCCTGTGCACCGGCAACGCCGCCCGGTCGGTCATGGCCCGGGTCATGTTCGCCGAGCGGGCACCGGGTTGGCGGGCCGTGGGCGCCGGGACGCTGGTCCTGGAGGGCCTGCCCATGAGTCACCGGACCCGGGCCGCGCTGGCCGACCACGGGCTGGCCGACCCGGACCATCGCAGTCGCCAGTTCGGCGCCGACCACTGCGACGTGGACCTGGTGGTGGCCATGGAGCCGTCGCACGTGGCGTGGATCCGACGACACCATCCTGAGGTGGCGGGACGCACGGCGAGCCTGCCCCGGCTGGTCCGCGACCTCCCTGGCGGTGACGCCGGTGATCTGGGCGACCGCCTGGCGGCCATGGACCTGGCCGGGGTCGAGGTGGCCGGCTGGGAGGAGGTCGTCGACCCGGCGTCGGGCGAGCAGGAGGACTTCGATGCCTGCGCGGCGACCCTGGACGGCCTCATCGACGAACTGGTGGCCCGACTGGGGCCGGTGGGGTGAATCGGTCGGCCCTCGTTCCGTGGCGGATGCCGCCCCACCGCCGGGACGGCTTCCTGCTGGCCGGGGCCTGCTTCCTGATCGGCCTCACCTTCGGGGTCTTCGCCGACTCGTCGGGCCTCGGGCTGGGTCAGGCCTCGGCGTTGTCGGTCCTCACGTTCACCGGTGCGTCGCAGTTCGCGGTGGTCTCGGTGGTGGCCGGTGGCGGCACGGTGGTCGCCGCGGTGGGTGGCGCCCTGCTCATCGGTGCCCGCAACGCCCTCTACGGCCCGTCGGTCGCTCCGCTGTTCCGTGGTGGGCGGCTCCGGCGGGCCCTGTCGGCCCACTTCGTGATTGACGAGACGACGGCCATGGCCGTGGCCCAGGACGACCCCGACCGGGCCCGCGAGGCCTTCTGGACCACCGGCCTGTGGCTGTTCGCCTTCTGGAACGTCGGGACGGTCCTGGGCCTGGTGGCCGGCAACGCCATGGACGACCCCGGCATGCTGGGCCTGGACGCGGCGTTTCCCGCGGCCTTCGTGGCCCTGCTGGTCCCGCACCTCCGCACCCGCGAGGGTCGGGTCACCGCGGTCCTCGGTGGGGTCATCGCCCTGGCCGCCGTGTCGTCGACGGCCGCCGGGGTGCCCATGCTGCTCGCCGCGCTGGCCGTTCCCGTCGGCCTGGTGGTCCGTCGCCGGGCCGGGTCGGGGGCATCGTGACCTGGACGGCCATCCTCGTCCTGTCGGGAGGGTGCTACCTGGCCAAGCTGGCCGGGGTGGTGGCCGGCGACCGCTTCGCGGCGGTGCTGGGACCGGTGACCACCCTGCTGCCGGCCGCCCTCTTCTCGGCCATCGTGGTCCTCATGTCGGTGGCCGATGGCACCGACCTGGTGGTCGACGCCCGGGTGGCCGGCGTGGCCGTGGCCGTGGTGGCCGTGGCCCGGCGGGCCTCCTTCGTGGTCGTGGTGGGGCTGGCCATGCTCGTTACCGCCGGGATCCGCGTCGTGGCCTGACCCGGTTTCCGGCCGGCCCCGGGTGCCGGTGGTGGTCTGCCACGGGTCGTCGGTCGTGCCGGTCTATTTTCCATCCCGTGGCTGGCGGACCGATCGACGACCCGGGACCGGACCCGACCGAACTGGCCGGGGCCTCGGCATCGGTGCAGCGGTCCCTGCTGCTGCCCCGACCCCGGTGGCGGGGCGTCATGCACCGGGTGGCCGTGCCGTGCGCGTTGGCCACCGGCCTGCTCCTGGTGGTGACCGCGCCGGCCGGTCGGGACCGCACCGGTGCGGCGATCTTCGTCGCGGGGGCCGTGCTGATGTTCTCGGCCAGCAGCCTCGTCCACCTCCGGCGCTGGTCCATCCCCACGTGGGAGGTCCTGTTCCGGATCGACCACGGGGCGATCTTCGTGCTCATCGCGGCCAGCGCCACCCCCATCGGGGTGAGCGCTCTGGAGGGCCGGTCGGCCACCCTGCTGCTCTGGGCGGTCTGGATCGGAGCCGCCATCGGCGTGGGCGTACGGCTCCTGCCGTTCCATCCGCCGAAGGGACTCATGAACTCCCTGTTCATCGGCCTGGGGTGGGTGCCCATCGTGGTGGCGCCTGACCTGTTCCGGTCGTTGGACGCCGTCGAGCTGTCGCTGGTCGTGGTCGAGGGACTCCTGTACAGCGGCGGTGCCCTGATGTTGGGGGCCCGGTGGCCGGACCCGTCCCCCGAGGTGTTCGGCTACCACGAGGTCTGGCACACGCTGGTGACCGCCGCGGTGGGGATCCACTTCGTGCTCGTCGCCCTCGTCGTATCAGGGTGACGGGTTTCAGGGTGACGGCTCTCTGGGTGACGGGTCACCGCTGATGGCCGGCCGGGAGCGGTCGTGGCGGTTCCGGAGACTGGCCCCGGCGGTGGTGGTGCTGACCGTCCTGGGGTCGGCGTCGGCCTGCGGGGACGACACGGTGACCGATCCCCGCCGGGCCACGTCGTGCGCCGGCCTGGTCGAGGCCGGTCGGGCCACCGCCGAGGAAGTCCTCGACGTCCTGGGGGACCGCACGGTGGCCGACCTGTACGAGGCCGACCCCGAGCGGCCGTTCGCCGAGGTCGAGCACGTGGCCGGTGCCGAGGCATTCGCCGAGCGGGCCGACGCCCTGGGCTGTGGCGCCGCGGAGCTCACCCGACGGGCCTGTACCGCCTACCAGGGACTGTCCACCCGGGCCCGTGGTGAGGCGGCACGGGAGTTCCTCGCTCCGTACTTCGCGGCCTGCGACTGACCGGGCCATCGGCGGGCCGTCGGCGACCGACCGTCGTCCGGTCCGGGTCGGCTTCGTCGTGGTGATCCGCCCTGGGCGAGACTGGTGACGTGACCACCGATCCCGATGACTGGGACCCCCTGCTGGACGACCTCGACCGCCGTCGGTCCGACGCCCGGGCCATGGGTGGTCCCGATCGCCTGGAGCGGCACCGCACCAGGGGTGCCGGGGACCGCCTGGACGCCCGGGCCCGGATCGACCACCTGCTCGACCCGGGTTCGTTCCGGGAGATCGGCACCCTCGTCGGCCCCGGGGGAGCAGAAGGTGGAACGGCACCGGCCGACGGGATCGTCACCGGGTCGGGCACCGTGGACGGTCGTCCCGTCATGGTGGGCGCCGAGGACTTCACCGTGCTGGGCGGGTCCATCGGGCCGGGCAGTACGGCCAAGCGCCACCGGATCGCCGAGCTGGCCGAGCGGGACCGGCTGCCGCTGGTCATGCTCCTGGAGGGGGCCGGCCACCGGCCACCGGGAACGGGAGGAGCCGAGCCGGGTCGGGCCCCCACCGACCTGATGCAGCAGGCACGGCTGTCCGGTCGGGTCCCGTTGGTGACGGCCATCCTCGGACCGTCGGCCGGCCACGGTGCCCTGGTGGTGCCGTTGTCGGACTACACGGTGATGACCCGGGACGCCGCGGTGTTCACCGCCGGGCCGCCGGTGGTCAGGGCGGCGCTCGGCGAGGAGGTCACTGCCGAGGAACTGGGTGGTCCCGACGTGGCGGTGGCCAGTGGCCTGGTCCACGACGTGGCCGATGACGACCGTGGTGCCCTCGACCTGGTCCGGACCTGGCTGTCGTTCTTCCCGAGCAGCGCGTGGTCCCACCCGCCGCGCCGCGACGGGAGCGACACCGGTTCCCGGACGGTCGACGAGCTGGTGGACCTGATTCCCCGACGTTCCACCCGCGGCTACGACGTCCGCCCGGTGGTGGCGTGCCTGGTGGACGACGGTCGGTTCGTCGAGGTGCAGTCGGGCTTCGGCGCCTCCATCGTCTGTGGCCTGGCCCACCTGGGTGGCGAGCCGGTGGCCGTGGTGGCCAACCAACCGGCCGTCCGGGCCGGAACCATCGACGTGGCGGCCGCCGACAAGGCCGCCCACTTCATCCAGGTGGCCGACTCGTTCCACCTGCCCCTGGTCTTCCTGACCGACAATCCCGGGGTGCTGGCCGGCACGGCCTCGGAGCGGGCGGGGATCCTGCGGGCCGGGGCCCGGATGTTCGCCGCCCAGACCCAGGCCCGGACCATCAAGGTCCAGGCCACCCTCCGCAAGGCGTACGGGTTCGGCTCCCTGGCCATGTCGATGGTCAGCTTCGACGGCCAGACCACCTCGGTGGCCCTGCCCGGGGTGACCCTCGGCGCCATGGGTGCCCGGGGGGCGGGCGACGCGGTGGGGGCCGACGAGGCGACCGCCGAGGCCATCGCCACCGCCGAGGCCACGGCGGTCTACCGCTCGGCGTCCCGGCTGGGGTTCGACGAGGTGGTGGCACCCGGCGAGCTGCGCGATGTCCTGCTGGACGCCGTCCGGCGCGGCCTGTCCCGCCGCCAACAGGCCCCGGAGCCCACCGCCCGGACGGCCATCGCTCCCTGAGCGTCGACCGTCGACCCGGGAATCCCGGTCGGGATCGGTCGCCCGTGCTGGCAGGCTGGCCCCGCCTCCGACCCCTTCCCATCACCACCCAGGAGCACCCATGAGCACCGAGCGACTCTCCCGACGCATCACGGCCATCGCCGAGTCGGCCACCATGGCCGTGGACTCCAAGGCCAAGGCCCTCAAGGCGGCCGGCCAGCCGGTCATCGGCTTCGGCGCCGGCGAGCCGGACTTCGCCACGCCGGGCCACATCGTGGACGCCGCGGTGGCCGCCTGCCAGGACCCGGCCAGCCACAAGTACACGCCGGCCGGCGGACTCCCGGCGCTGAAGGAGGCCCTGGTCGACAAGACGGAGCGGGATTCCGGCTGGCGACCCGAGGCGTCGCGGATCCTGGTCACCAACGGCGGCAAGCACGCCGTGTACAACACCTGTGCCG
>CAYWBE010000047.1:0-10562 GCA_964456295.1 uncultured Candidatus Nemicrothrix sp. | reverse complement strand
ACTTCCGGCTGTGGCTGGCCCTCCACGAGGTCACCCACCGGGCCCAGTTCACCGGGGTGCCGTGGATGCGGTCCCACTACCTGGGGCTGGTGGAGTCGCTGCTGGATGGTGCCGAGCCCGAGTCGTTCGACCTGGTGGCTTCCCTGAAGGGCCTGGCGGAGAAGCGGGCGGAGAAGCGGGCCGGCCGATCCGGGAATGGGCAGGCGGGCGACGCGGCGGGCGGCTCGGGCGTGCTGGGAGCCATCTCCTCGCCCGAACAGCAGGAGGCCCTGGACCGCATCGCCGGGCTGATGAGCCTGCTGGAGGGCCACGGCGACGTGACCATGGGACGGGCCGGCGAGGGCATCGTGCAGGGGGCCGACCGCATGGCTGGTGTCATGGCCGACCGTCGCCGCAACGCCTCCGGGGTGACCCGGCTGTTCCAGCGCCTGGTCGGCCTGGAGGCCAAGCTGGCCCAGTACGCGCAGGGCGAGGCGTTCATCGGCGCGGTGGAGGCCCACGGTGGCACGGCCCTGCTGGACCGGGTCTGGGAGGACCCGTCCCACCTGCCCGACCTTGGCGAGATCCGCGAGCCGGCCCGGTGGATCGGTCGACTGGAGGCCTGATCGGGCCCACCGTCGACGACCTGGTCGGTCGTTGCGCCTTCCCTTCGGCGGGGACCGCTGTGGACTGCGCGGTGTCCGGAGGCCCGGACTCCACCGCCCTGCTGGTGCTGGCCGTGGCAGCCGGCCTGGACGTCACCTGCTGGACGGTCGACCACGGCCTCCGCGACACGTCGGCCGACGAGGCCCGCCTGGTGGCCCGCAACGCGATGGCCCTCGGCGTTCCGACGATCACCGTCGACGGGTCGGTGGACGACGGCCCCGACCTCGAGCAGCGGGCCCGCGACGTCCGACGGGCCGCCCTACCCGACGGGGTGCTGACCGGCCACACCGCCGACGACCAGGCCGAGACGGTGCTGCTGAACCTCCTACGGGGGGCCGGGGTCCCGGGCACGGCCGGGATCGGCGATCCGGATCGTCGACCGCTGCTGGCCCTGCGGCGGGCCGAGACCCGTGGCCTGTGCGGGTCGCTCGGCCTCGAGGTGGTCGAGGACCCCACCAATGCCGATCCCCGCTTCACCCGGAACCGGATCCGCCACGAGGTGCTGCCCCTGCTGGCCGACGTGGCCGGCCGGGACCCGGTGCCCCTGCTGGCCCGTCACGCCACCCTGGCCGGCGAGGCCACCGGGCTGCTGGCCGGACTGGTGGCCGACGTGGACCCGACCGACGTGCGGTCCGTCGCCGACCTGCCCGACGACGTGGTCCGTCTGGCCGTGCGGCGGTGGCTCACCGGGGAGACGACCGGAGACCCGTCCGGCCCACCGCCCGACCGGGCCTCGGTGGACCGGGTACTCGAGGTGGTTCGGGGCCGGGTGGCGGCCACCGAGGTGGTCGGTGGCCATCGGGTGCGCCGGTCGGCGGGGCACCTCGTGTTCGAGCGCCGCTAGGGTCGCCGCCATGGCCAGCGACCCCTCCGCCGCGCCGGATCCGCTGACCGTGGGCCGCTACACCGCGGCGTCGGTGCTGGTCTCGGCTGACGACGTGCGGGCCCGGGTGCGGGCCCTCGGCGAGGAGATCACCGCCGACTACGCCGGCCGTGAACCGCTCCTGGTGGGCGTCCTCAAGGGCGCCTTCATGTTCATGAGCGACCTGGCCCGGGCCATCGACCTCCCGGTCGAGTTCGACTTCATGGCCGTGTCCTCCTACGGGCACTCCACCCGGTCGTCGGGCGTGGTCCGCATCGTCAAGGACCTGGACCTGGACCTGGCCGGTCGTGACGTGATCCTCGTGGAGGACATCATCGACAGCGGCCTGACCCTGAACTACCTGCGCCGCAACCTGCTGGCCCGCAACCCGGCCAGCCTCGAGGTGTGTGCCCTGCTGGTGCGCGAGAACCACAAGGTCGACGAGTCCATCCTGCGCTACGAGGGCTACCGGGTGCCGGGGGACTTCCTGGTCGGCTACGGCCTCGACGTGGACGAGAAGTTCCGGAACCTGTCCGACATCCGCATCGTCGAGGTCGCACCCGACGAGGCGGCCGGTGAGGCGACCGACGGGACCCCGGAGGATTCCGCCGCATGAGCTTCGAGGTCGACCTTCCCCGCATCGAGGCCGCGGTGGCCGAGATCCTCGAGGCCATCGGCGAGGACGCCACCCGCGACGGCATCCGCGAGACGCCGGCCCGGGTGGCCCGGATGTACGCCGAGGTGTGCAGCGGCATGCACACCGAGCCGGCCGACCACCTCATCAAGACGTTCGACGTGGACCACGACGAGATGGTGATGGTCCGCGACATCCCCATGTACTCGCTGTGCGAGCACCACCTGGTGCCGTTCTTCGGGGTGGCCCACGTGGCCTACATCCCCCGTCGGGGCGGGATGATCACCGGCCTGTCCAAGCTGGCCCGCCTGGTCGAGGGGTATTCCCGCCGACCGCAGGTCCAGGAGCGCCTCACCTCCCAGGTGGCCGGTGCCATCCAGACCACGCTCGAACCCCAGGGCACGCTGGTCGTCATCGAGGCCGAGCACCTGTGCATGTCGATGCGTGGGGTGCAGAAGCCCGGGGCGGTGACCGTGACGTCGGCCGTCCACGGGGTGTTCCGCGACGAGGTCTCCACCCGCCTGGAGGCCATGCGGTTCATCGAGAGCAACCGCCGGCGCTGACCATGGCCCCCGGTGGCGTCATGGGGGTGCTCAACGTCACCCCCGACTCGTTCTCCGACGGGGGCCTGTTCATGGACTACGGGCTGGGGGATCACGGGGTCCTGGACCACGCGGCGGCCGTGGCCCATGGTCGGGCCATGATCGCCGAGGGGGCGTCGATCATCGACGTGGGTGGCGAGTCGACCCGCCCCGGAGCCGAACCGGTCGGCGGTGACGAGGAGGTGGCCCGGGTGGTGCCGGTCATCGAGGCCCTGGCCGCCGAGCCGGCGGTGGCCGACGGGCCGGTCCGGATCTCCATCGACACCCGGCACGCCGCGGTGGCCGCCGCTGCGGTGGCCGCCGGGGCCACCATCGTCAACGACGTGAGCGCCGGGCTCCACGAGGTGGCGGCCGACCTGGGCGTGGGGTGGGTGGCCATGCACATGCAGGGCGACCCGCGCACCATGCAGGTCGAACCGACCTACGGCGACGTGGTGGTCGAGGTCCACGACTTCCTGGTCGAGCGGGCCGCTACGGCCACCGCCGCCGGCGTGTCCGAGGTGTGGATCGACCCCGGCATCGGGTTCGGCAAGACCACCGTCCACAACCTGGCCCTGGTGCGCCACGTCGACGTGCTGGTGGCCTCGGGATGGCCGGTGGTCCTCGGGGTGAGCCGCAAGCGGTTCCTCGGCGAGCTCACCGGCCGTAGCGACGGTGGTTCCGGGGGGTACGGCACTTCCACGCCACCGGACGACCGGGCCGAGGCATCGGTGGCCATGGCCACGTGGGCCTTCGCCCGCGGCGTGCAGGTCGTGCGGGCCCACGACGTCCGGCCGACCGTCGGAGCGGCACGGGTGGCCGGATGACCCCGATCTCGGGCACCATGGTCCCATGGTGATGCGCGGGAAGTGGGCCCAGGGGATCGTCCCCCGGGGGTTCACCTGGATCGTCAAGGACCGGATCGCGGTGAGCGAGCGCCCCGGGGGTTGTGGTGAGATCCATCGGCGGGTCCGCCGCCAGGAGGAGATCATCTGGATCCGGGAGAACGGCTTCCAGACCGTGCTGTCACTGCTGGCCAGCGACCACAACCTCCACAGCTACGACGAGTTGGACCAGGCCTGGGTGCACCTGCCATTCGGGGGCGCGTCCGACGGCATGGAGCGACTGGAGGAGATCTGCCGGGCCATCGACGAGCATGGCGCCGAGGGCCGGTGCCTGCTGGTGCACCGTGAGGAACTCAACGACGTGGTGTGCGGCGTCATGGGGGCGTGGCTCCTGTGGTCGGGCCTCGTGCCGGCCGGTCCGCAGGCCATCTCGTTCGCCGAGCGGCTCACCGGCCGCCCGCTGGGCAGTGCGGGTCGCGAGATCGTGGGCCTCGTGGCGCGTGAAGCCTCCGATGGGGCCGCCACCGATGGGGCCGTCGACGGGGGCGCCCGGTGAGCGACCGCATCGAGTTGCGGGGCCTGCGGGTGACCGCCGTCTGCGGCGTGCTGCCCGAGGAGAAGGCCCGGCGCCAGCCCTTCGAGGTGGACCTCGACGTGCACGCGGACCTGTCGGCCGCCACGGTCAGCGACGACCTGTCCGACACCGTGGACTACGGCGGCCTCACCGGCCTGGTGGCCACCATCGCCGCCGCCGAGTCGTTCGACCTGCTGGAACGGTTCGCCGGACGGATCGCCGAGGCCACGCTGGCCATCGACGGGGTGGATGCCGTCACCGTGTCGGTGCGCAAGTTGCACCCACCGGTCCCGGAGGACCTCGCCACCAGCGGGGTGCGGATCCACCGCACGGCATGACCCACCGGGCCCTGCTGGCCCTGGGTTCCAACCTGGGCGATCGGTGGGCCCACCTGCGGGACGCCGTGGCCGCCCTGCCTGACGTGGTGGCCGTGTCCGACGTGTACGAGACGCTGCCGGTGGGGGGCCCGGAGCAGGGCCCCTACCTCAACTGCGTGGTGCGCCTGGAGACGGTGCTCGGTGCCCGGGCGCTGCTGGCCGAGGCCCAGCGGCAGGAGGTGGCGGCCGGCCGGGAGCGGATCGAGCACTGGGGGCCGCGCACGCTCGACGTCGACGTGTTGTGGGTGGACGGGGATGAGGTCGACGAACCGGACCTGGTGGTTCCCCACCCCCGGATGTTCCAGCGGGCCTTCGTGCTGGTGCCCCTCCGCGACGTGGCCCCCGATCTGGTGGACGGCCCGATCCCCGACGACCAGGGCGAGATCACGTCGCTCGGACCGCTCGCCGCGTCTCCGGTTGACACGACGGGTGACGGGTTCCGGGCGGTCTGATCATGGGGTCGGTGCGGGTCATCGGTGGGGGACGGGCCGGCGGTTCGGTCCACCGGGCCCTGGTGGCTGCCGGCTGGACGTCGGCCGGGGTGCTGGGTCGTCACGACGATCCGTCCGGGGCCGCTGACGGCGTCGACCTGCTGGTCCTGGCCACCCCCGATGGGTCGCTGGCTCCGGTGGCCGCGTCGGTGGCCCCGGTCGACACGACCGTGGTGGCCCACCTGTCGGGCGCCACCGGGCTGGACGTGCTGGACGGCCACCGGTTGCGGGCCTCGTTGCACCCCCTGGTCTCGCTGCCCGATCCCGACACCGGGGCCGGTCGCCTGCGTGGCGCCTGGTTCGCGGTCGCCGGGGAGTCCCCGGCCGTGGACCTGGTCCACCGGGTGGTCGACGACCTGGACGGGCGGGCCGTGGCCGTGGCCGACGGGGACCGGGCGGCCTACCACGCTGCGGCGGCCGTGGCCTCCAACCACCTGGTGGCCCTCCTGGGCCAGGTGGAGCGCCTGGCCGACGCGGTGGGCGTGCCGTTGGAGGCCTTCCTGGACCTGGCTGCCGGCTCGCTGGACAACGTGCGGGCCGTCGGGCCGGCCGCCGCCCTGACCGGACCGGCGGCCCGGGGCGACGAGGCCACCATCGCTGCCCACCTGGCTGCCCTGGCACCCGACGAGCGGGCCACCTACGAGGCCCTGGTGGCCGAGGCCCGGCGCCTGGCGTCCGAACGGGAGCGGGGGGCCACACCGTGACGTCCCTGCCGGTGGTGGCCACGCCGGCCGACCTGGCCGCCCACCTCGACCCGGTGCGCGACGCCGGCGGCACCGTGGGCTTCGTGCCCACCATGGGGGCCCTCCACGACGGCCATGCGTCCCTGGTCGACGCCTCGGTGGCCGGGTCCGACGCCACGGTGGTGTCGGTCTTCGTCAACCCGCTCCAGTTCGCGGCCGGGGAGGACCTCGACGCCTACCCGCGGGACCTGGACGCCGACGCGGTCCGCTGTGCCGCCCACGGAGCCACCGTGGTGTTCGCCCCGACCGTCGACGTCATGTACCCCGGCGGGTCGCCGCCGTCCGACGAGGTGGTCGACCCGGGACCGGTGGCCCTGCCGCTGGAGGGACGGGAGCGCCCCACCCACTTCGCCGGGGTGGCCGAGGTGGTGGCCCGGTTGTTCGCCGCGGTGGGTCCGTGCCGGGCGTTCTTCGGTGAGAAGGACTTCCAGCAGCTCCAGGTGGTGCGCCACCTGGTGGCCGCCCGGGACCTTCCCGTCGACGTGGTGGGATGCCCGACGGTGCGAGAGGTCGACGGCCTGGCCCGGTCCAGCCGCAACGTCTACCTGACCGCCGCCGAGCGGGCCGCCGCCCCGGTGCTGCACCGGGCCCTGCTGGCCGGGGCTGCCGCGGTGGCCGAGCCGGGCTGGGACCGGACTGCCGTGGAGGGCGCCATGGCGGCCACCATCGCCGCCGAGCCCACCGGTGCCCTGGACTACGCCGTGGTGGTCGATCCGGTCACCCTCCGCCCGCCCGGTTCTCCGGTGCCCGGTGACGAACTGCGCCTCCTGGTGGCCTGCCGCTTCGGGAGGGCCCGGCTCATCGACAACGTGGGGGCGATCGCCGGATGAGCCGATCCGGCGGTGGATCCGGGCAGGCTTGACCCATGGAGGAATCCGTACCTGAGGGGAGGGCGAGGCCCGCCGGTGGGGCGCTGCCCGCTGGACTGCTGGCCCACCTGGCCGATCAGGCCGGCTCGGTGGACCCGCCGGTCGAGGCGGTGGCCGACGCCGTGGTGCTGGCCCTCCACGAGGACCTCACCCCTGACGGCGACCTGAGTGCCGTACTGGTGCCGGTCGACGCGGTGGCCGACGGGGTGATCGCCACCCGGGCTGCCGGGGTGCTGGCCGGACGGGCGTGCGCCACCGAGGCCTTCGCCCAGGTGTCGCCCGACGTCGAGGTGGCCTGGCTCCGGTCCGACGGCGACCTCCTCGCCCCGGGCGACGTGGTGGCCACCGTGCGCGGTCCGCTGTCCGCCGTGCTGACCGCCGAGCGGACCGCCCTGAACTTCCTGTGCCGCCTCTCCGGCGTGGCCACCACCACGGCCCGCTGGGTGGCCGCGGTGGCCGCCGTCGATCCGGGTCCCGGTCGGGAAGCGGTCCGCATCTGGGACACCCGCAAGACCACCCCGGGCCTCCGGGCTCTGGAGCGGGCCGCCGTGCGGGCCGGTGGGGGCTTCAACCACCGGTTCAACCTCAGCCACTGGGTCATGCTGAAGGACAACCACCTGACCGGTACCGACATCGCCACGGCGGTGGCGTCATCGCGTTCGTCGTGGCCGGGGCGTACCGTGCACGTCGAGTGCGAGACTCTCGACCAGGTCCGCGAATCGCTGGAGGCCGGCGCCGATGCGCTGCTGCTCGACAACATGACCCCCGCATCCATCACCACGTGCGTCGCCGAGGTGCACGCCCACGGCGAACGCCACGGCACCCGCCCGCTCGTCGAGGCGTCCGGTGGCATCACGTTGGACCGGGTGGCCGAGGTGGCGGCCACCGGCGTGGACTGCATCTCGACCAGCGCCCTGACCAACGGGGCACCGTCCCTGGACCTGGGGTTGGACCTGGGGCCGGAGACGGGAGCGAGGGCCTGATGCTGCTGACCGTCGACGTTGGTAACACCCAGACGGTGCTCGGCCTCTACGAGGACGGCGCGTCGTCCGCGGCGGCCGATTCCGGCCTGGTCGACCACTGGCGTATCCGCACCGACCACGACCGCACGGCCGACGAGCACGCCGTGCTCATCCGGAACCTGCTGCGCCAGTCGGGCCGCGACCTGGAGGGCACGGTTACCGGGGTGGCCATGTGCGCCGGCGTACCCCGGGTGCTGGCCAGCCTGCGGACCATGGTCGACCGCTACGTGGACTTCGACCCGGTGATCATCGAGCCGGGCGTCAGGACCGGCATGCCCATCCTCTACGACAACCCGAAGGAGGTGGGTGCCGACCGCATCGCCAACGCGGTGGGGGCCCACGACCTGTACGGCGGCCCGACGGTCGTCGTGGACTTCGGCACCGGCAACAACTTCGACGTGATCTCCGCCGACGGCGAGTTCCTGGGCGGGGCCATCGCCCCCGGGGTGGAGGTCAGCCTCGACGCCCTGTTCGGGCGTGCCTCGGCCCTGCGGGCCGTGGAACTGGTCGAACCCCGCAGCGTGATCGGCAAGAGCACCGTGGAGTCGCTGCAGTCGGGGGCCGTCTACGGCTTCGCCGCCCAGATCGACGGCATGGTCGAGCGGTTCCGGAGCGAGTTGGGCGGCTGCACCGTGGTGGCCACCGGCGGGCTGGCCCACCTGATCGCCCCGTCCACGTCGACCATCGAGCACGTCGAGCCGTTCCTGACCCTGCACGGCCTCCGCCTGGTCCACGAGCGCAACCGATGAGCGACGCGACCCCCGACGTGCCGGCCGGCGCGGTTCCCTACCGGTTCGATCCGACGACCACCGCGGCGGCCGTGGAGGCCACCTACGGCGGCCTGGCCGACGGCGAGGAGACCGGCGTGGTGGTCAGCGTGGCCGGGCGCCTCATGCTGCGTCGCGACCAGGGGAAGCTGGCCTTCGGCGACCTCCAGGACGCCACCGGGCGGGTCCAGTTGTTCGCCCTGCAACGGTCCACCCCCGACTTCGAGGGCTTCACCGGCCTGCACCTGGGCGACTGGATCGGTGTGACCGGCGAGGTGCTCAAGACCCGCCGCGGCGAGCTGAGCATCAGGGTCGACTCGTGGGTCCGCCTGGCCGAGGCCCGACGGGGGTTCCCCGACAAGTGGCACGGCATCACCGACGTGGACACCCGGTTCCGCCAGCGCTACGTCGACCTGTGGGTGACCGACGAGTCCCGGGCCGCCTTCACGGCCCGCAGCCGGATCATGTCGGCCACCCGTCGATGGCTGGAGGACCGGTCCTTCATGGAGGTGGAGACGCCGGTGTTCCACCCCATCCCCGGTGGGGCCCTGGCTCGACCGTTCACCACCCACCACAACGCACTCGACCTGGACCTCTACCTGCGGATCGCCCCCGAGCTGTACCTCAAGCGGCTCACCGTGGGCGGCTTCGAGCGGGTGTTCGAGATCGCCCGGGTGTTCCGCAACGAGGGTCTGTCGACCCGTCACAACCCCGAGTTCACGATGCTCGAGCTGTACCAGGCGTACGCCGACTACACCGACATCATGGAGCTGGTCGAGCAGTTGGTGGCCCACCTGGCCATGGAGGTGTGCGGTACCACCACGCTGGAGTACGACGGCCGGGAACTGGACCTGTCGGTGCCGTGGCGGCGGGCCACCCTGCTGGAGCTGCTGGCCGAGCACGGCGGCCTGACCGTCGACCTCGACACGCCCCGCGACGAGCTGGTGCGGATGTGCGCGGAGCGGGACATCCCGGTCAAGGACCACTACGGCCCCGGCAAGCTGATCCTGGAGTTGTACGAGAAGACCACCGAACCCGAACTGTGGGGGCCGATCTTCGTCACCGACTACCCGAAGGAGGTCTCGCCGTTGTCGCGCGACCATCGGGACCGGCCGGGCTGGGTGGAGCGCTTCGAGGGGATCGTGGCCGGCCGGGAGCTGTGCAACGCCTTCACCGAGCTGGTGGACCCCGACGAGCAGCGGGCCCGGTTCGAGGCCCAGGAGGCCGGGAAGGCGGCCGGCGACGCCGAGGCCATGGCCGTCGACGAGGACTACCTACGGGCCCTCGAGTACGGGCTGCCGCCCACCGGTGGGCTGGGGATCGGGATGGACCGCCTGGTCATGCTCCTGACCGGCACGACGACCATCCGCGACGTCATCCTCTTCCCGACGCTCAGACCTGAGCAGTAGGGCCCTGAGCAGTAGGGCCCTGAGCAGTAGGGCCCTGAGCAGTAGGGCCCTGAGGAGTAGTGGTCAGAAGCCCCCGTCGAGGCGGTCCAGCAGCAGGTCGCAGGTGGCCTGCATGGTGTGCACCGAAGGGTTGGCCGGCAGGGCGTCCAGCGAACCCCGGGCCTGGCCGAGGAAGTCCACCGCGGTGGCCCGGGTGGCCGCGATGGCCTCGTCGGCCCGGACCACGTCGCGGACCCGGTCCCGGGTGGCGGCGTCGATCGGCCCGCCCAGCAGGCTCCGGAGCTCGTCGCCCGACGGTCCGGCCAGGGCCCGGATGACGGGCAGCGTGTAGGTGCCCTCCACCAGGTCGTTGCCGGCCGGCTTGCCCAGCCACTCGTCGGTGGCCACCACGTCGAGCAGGTCGTCGACCACCTGGAAGGCCATGCCGTAGTGGCGGCCGAAGTCGGTGAGTGCCTCGACCACGTCGCGGGGGTGGCCGGCCACGATGGCTCCGGTGCGGGCCGCGGTGGCCAGCAGCGATGCCGTCTTTCCGGTGATGGACGCCAGGTAGGCCTCCTCGGTGCGGTCCACGTCGAAGGCGTGGCGCAGTTCGCGCACCTGGCCCTCGCACAGCGAGGCGATGGTGGAGGCCAGCAGTCCGGCCACCTCGGTGCCCAGGTCCGCCGCGATCTCCGAGGCCCGGGCCAGGAGGAAGTCGCCGGCCAGGATGGCCTCCAGGTTGCCCCAGCGGGCGTTCACGCTCT
>CAYWBE010000046.1:0-10633 GCA_964456295.1 uncultured Candidatus Nemicrothrix sp. | reverse complement strand
CGGATGGGCGAGGCCGGGCGCGACGCCTGGCTGCGAACCTTCTCGGCCATCGACGACGGCGGGGACTGACCGGTCAGCCGACCAGATGCCCGGCGGGGCCCATCGGGTCCACCAGACCGGCCAGCGATGCCCACGGCACGGTCACCTCCGGCGTCCCCGCCACCCCCGGTGCCACCTGGTGACTGGCGAACCGCAGCACCAGATCGTCAGTCGTCAGGCCGAACACCGCGTAGTTCGACGCCTCCGGCCCCAGGCCCCGACCATCCGGCCACAGGCCCGCCTCACCCAACCGGGCCGCCAGTTCCTGGCGAGCCAGGAAGCCGACCGTCTCCATCCACGGGCTGTCGGCCATGAACAGGTCGCCCAGGCCCACCTCGGTGCCCGTCCCCAGGTCGACCAGCATCGAGTCGACCCGGTCGTCCGGACCGGCCGCGCCGGCCCACTCGATCCGGAACTCGTACACCACGCTGACCACACGGTCATCCGACAGGAGCACCATGCCCGACCCGCTGAGTGAATCAGGTGACACGGCCTCAGCCCCCGTTCCGGACTCCTCGCCGGTCCGGTCGGTGATCACCGATACGAACTCGGCCCGCACCGCCTCGGTCGGACGCCGCAACGCCACATTCACCGGATGGTCCGGCGCCAGGCCGGCCAACTGCGGATGACTCAGGTCGTAGGTCCCCGAACCGCCGACCGTCCCGGCCATCGAATCCACGTACACCGACCCGGGGACGCCTCCCGACCCGAGCCCGTCGCCGGGACCATCGCCGGAGCCCACAGGACCATCACCGCCCTCCGGGACCTCCGCCCCGGCCACCGAGATGCTGGGCCCAGGCGTGTACCCGATCCCGTTGGCCACCATCCCCCGACCGTCAGCCCCCGCACAGGCTGACAAGGGTGCCGAAAGGAGGACCGCCAGTACCACGGCACCCGGGGCCGGCGCCGACGACCAGGTGACACCACGGAACCCCACGGCCGGGAGGGTAGCCACAGGGCACCGGGGCGCCCCGTCGGCGAGCCGTGCATCGCTACCATCGGACCATGGCCATCCGACGCGGCTCCCGACGGGCCGGCAACAGCGCCGGTTCGAGGCGGGGCAGGCGGGCGGTCGCCCAGACCGTGGCCAACGGTCCGGGCACCGAGCAGACGCTGCTCGACCTCGTCAACGGGATCCGCGAACTGGCCGACCGGGTCGACCACCTGGAACACCGCTTCGACGCCCTGGGCACCACGGCAACCACCGATGACGACGACGTCATGGACCTCCGCCTCCACGTGGCCCGCCTGGCCGCCGAGGTCTCCCGGGTCACCGTCGGCCTCGAGGCCCGGATCGCCGAGGTGGCTGGCCAGGCCGGCATCTCGATGACCGGCGACCCGGTCAGTGCCAGCCTGGGAACCAGCGGAGTCACCGGTTCGGGCACGGGCATCCCGACCCCGGTGCTGGCCGGCGACGAGTCCTTCGAGGACCTCAGCGCCGACTCCCCGGCACGCGCCCGCGGCGTCCCGTCACCGTCTGAGACGGCAGCCACCCGCCGCACCAGCGGCTGGCAGCCCGCCGACTGACACCCGGCGATCAACCCGCCGCCGGACAACCGGACTCAGCCGGCCAGATCCTCCAGGACATCCACCAGCTCCTGCATCCGGGCCTGGATGCGCCCGAACTCGGCCCAGTCGGCCGGATCCTCGGCCATGGCCGCGGCAGCCGCCGACTGCAGGCTGGCCAACTCGGCCACCAGGTCAGCCAGGTCGTCAGGCAACGGCGCTCCGGCATCCCCCGAATCCGTACCGGACGAGGAACCGGACGAGGAACCAGACGAGGAGCCGGACCCCGAAGCAGCGGCTGACGTTTCACTCGCCGCCCCGGTGGCGATCCCCCGGAACAGGTCGTCCAGCGACGCCCCGGTCAACTCCTCGAGGGCCTCCTGGAGCGAGTTGGCCATGACGACCTGCTCGCCCACGGCCACGATCACCCGCTCGAGTTCGGGCACCGTGCTGTCGCCCTCGGCCTGCACGTACAACGGCCGCACATACAGGATCGAATCCTCGATGGGCACCAGCAGCAGCTCACCGAACAGCACCGACGAACCCCGCTGGCTCAACAGCGTCTGCAGGCTGGCCACCGCCTCGTCGTTGCGGATCCGCTCCTCGGCCAGGGCCGGACCGTCGAAGTTCGACGACGGCGGCCGGTACACCACCAACTCGCCCAGGCGGTCGCCGTCACTACGACCCACCATGTAGGCAGCCAGCTCCTTACGGGCATCGTCCTCGTCCAACGGCACGTAGGCCCGCATGATCACGAACTCCGCGTCACCCGTCCCAGCGCCCGGCCCCCCGCCGTCGCCGGGCAGGGCCACCATCGTCCGGTACGGGGCCATTCGGCGGTGCCGGACCCCGACCTGGAAGCCCTGCTCGTCGACCAGCACCACGTTGGCCGCGCCCTCACCGGTCCGACCCGGATCCTGCGACACCGCCCACTCCGAGGCCCGCTGGTAGAAGTTCTCCGTGTCGTCGACGTGGTACGAACCCCACATCTCGGTCTGCAGGCGGAACAGGTCCTCCGCGTAGCGCAGGTGCCCAGCCAGGCTGGGCGGCATCTCCGACAACGGGGTGAACAGGTCGTCGAACGCCGCCGAGTACGCCGCCACCAGCGGGTCCTCCTCGTCGACCACGTAAAGCACGACCTCGCCGGTGAAGGCATCCACCGTGGCCTTCACCGAGTTCCGCACGTAGTTCAGGTCGTGGCGCAGCCCGCTGCTCCGGGGCAGCTCGCCCACCGACGCCGGCTGGGCGTACGGATACTGGTCGGTGGTGGTGTACCCGTCCACCACGTAGATGATCCCGCCGTCCACCAGCACCGGGTACGGATCGGAGTCGAAGTGCAGGAACGGGGCCAGCTTCTCGACCCGGTCCCGCACGTCGCGCACGTAGAACACCCGCGACTCGTCGGTGATGAAGTTGGAGATCAGCGGCTCCAGCTGGCCGAACCGCAGCGAGAACGCCAGGCGCCGCACCAGCGAGCCCATGCCCACGCCGCCCTCGCCGCCGATGTCGGCGTACCGGACGGCCTGGGTCTCCTGGTTCTCGTCGGTGAAGTCCACCTCGTCACGACTCGCCCCGACCACTGCGTACCCGCCGAGGCCCTCGCCGACGTACAGCTGCGGCCGATCCAGTGTCACCTCGACCGTCGGATCGATCGACACCGGCAGGTCACCGACCAGGAAGTCCGGATCGCCGGACCCCTTCACCCGACTCACCGGCGCCATGGCCACGCCGTAGCCGTGGGTGAACGCCACGTGCTGGTTCTCCCACGACCGGGTCTGGTTCAGCTCCAGTTCACGAGTACCCAGCAGCACCTGGGTGGTCTCGCCGTCGATGGTGTACCGGTCGGTGTCCATCTCGGGGGCGAAGGCGTAGAACTCGCGCTCCCCCTGGAGCCGGTCGAACGTGCCCTGCACCACGAGGGGATCCAGGGTCCGGATGTTGCGCACCGTGCCCCGGTTGGACCGCAGGTCGGCCGCCGTGACCCGGTTGTCGAAGTCGGTGAGCTGCACCTCGGTGATGGAGTCCAGCCCGTACGCCGCCCGGGTCGCCGCGATGTTGCGCTCGATGTACGGCGCCTCCTTCTCGGACTCCGCTGGCTCCACCCGCAGGTTCTGGATGACCGCCGGGTAGATGTTGCCCATCACGAGGGCCACGAACGCCCACAGGCCCACCGCCAGGGTGGGAAGCACCCAGCCCCGCCGACGGATGTTCACGATGAGCAACGCCACGGCGAACAACGAGATGAGGATCAGCAGGTTGATGGCCGGCAGTTGGGCCTTCACGTCGGTGTAGGTGGCCCCGGCCACCGCACCCCGGTCCGAGGTGGTCAGCTCGAACCGGGCCAGCCAGTAGTCGCCGGCCCGCACCAGAGCGATCAGTCCGAGGAGCACCGAAAGGTGGGCCTTGACCGCCGGCTGCACCCGCTCGCCCGTCGTCTGGAGGCGGATCCCGCCGTTGATGTAGTGGAACAGCGTGGTGACCACCAGGGCCACGATGAGCGTGGCGAACAGCCACCCGACGACGAACGACAGGAACGGCAGGCGGAAGACGTAGAAGCCGAGGTCCCGCCCGAACTGGGCGTCGACGGCACCGAAGTCCACGCTGTTGGTGAACAGCAGCCATTCCTCCCAGCGGCCGCTCACCCCGAACCCGGCCACCAGGGCGAACAGGGCCGACAGCACGAAACGCACCAGCCAACGCCGACGGCCCACCACGAGGTGGTAGTTCCGCAGCAGGTCCTCCTCGGGGCCCGGCGGACGGATCGGTGGGGCCAGGCGGTCGGCGACGGTGAGGTTGGTGAACAGGATCCCGAAGAACAGGACGGTGAACAGGGCCACCAGCACCACCTGGGCACCGAACACCGACACGAACACGTCCTCGTGGCCGAGGGCGTCGAACCAGAGGTAGTCGGTCCAGAAGCCGGCGATGCCCCGCAGCGACAGCATCAGGACGAAGAACGCCGACACCACCACCCCGGCGATCATCCGGATCTTCATCGAGCCCCGCGACCGGCGGCGGGTCCGGGGGAAGGGGCGTGGACCGGGCGGAGGAGCGTCTTCAGGGCGCATGGACCCAGCCTACGGCCGAGTGCCCATCAGCCAGTTGGGGAACCGGACCGGAATCCGGAAACTCAGCCGGTCGGCAGCGCCAGGTCCCGGGTCTGGCCACCGTGACGGGCCAGTGCCTCCAGGGCATCGTCCAACGTGGCCACCCCCTCCACGGCCATGGAACCGGCGTGGCGACGTGCCTCGGCCACCTCGTCGACCGGCACCAGGAACAGGTCCATGCCGCCGTCCCGGGCCGCCACCACCTTCTGGATGATCCCCCCGATCGGCCCGACCGCGCCCATGGGATCGATCGTCCCGGTGCTGGCCACCTGCAGCCCACCGGTCAACTCACCCGGAGTGATCAGGTCCAGGATCGACAACGTCAGGGCCAGCCCGGCCGAGTTGCCGCCCACGTTGCCGGTGTTGACCTTCACGTCCACCGGCAGGTCCTCGACGTCCTCCCAGCGGGTCTGGGGCACCACGCCCATGAACCCGACCGTCGGATCGTCATCCCGGGCACCCAGCACCACCGACACCGTCCGGGACGCGCCCCCGGCCACCGGCTCGACCACAAGGTCCACCTCGTCACCCGGTCCACGGTCCCCGATGGCCTCGACGAGGTCCACGGCCTGGAACACCGGCACGCCGTCGACGGTCAGGATCACGTCGTCGGTGGTCAGCACGCCGGCGGACGGGCCGCCGACCTGGACGTCGGCCAGGCCGACGCCGGTGGGCCGGAACGGATCGATGCCCAGGTGCCGGAGCGCCACCGCCACCGCCGTGGACTTCGACACCCGCATCAACTGCATGTTGAAGGCCCGGTTCTCGTCCCGGGAGCGGCCGCCGAGCACGCGGTCCTCCTCGATGAGGGTCAACGACGGCTTCATCCGGGCCTCCAACCACTCCCAACCGTTGACCGTGGCGTCCTGGCGCACCGTCGCGAAGTGGACCTCGCCGGTGGCTGCGAAGCGTTGCCCGCTGGTGATCATCACCTTCCCGCTCAACGGCTGGACCGATCCGGGTCGGAACACGAAGTACGGCACCCTGACGAAGGTGGCCAGCAGGGCGGCGGCCACCAGCAGCAGGACGAGGGCGCCCCTCAGGGGATGGGACGGCGGACCGTTCTCCTCGGAGGGAGACCCCGGCGGACCCGGCGGACCCTCCGCCGGTAGGTTCTCCTCCATGGAGCCCCAGCCTGCCACGGAGCCGACCGGCACCCGCATCGGACCGGTCACCCGCAGCACGGGTGTCCCGGGCTGATGGTCCTCGGACGGCTCCGGAGCCGGACACTGCCCCCGGTGGGCGACCTCGAGTACGCCGTGGACCGGTCATGGAGCCCCGGGGCCCGCCTCGGCATCTGGTTCCAGCCCCCGCGCCGTGTCGTGACCGGCCACCGGGCCCGGATCCGCTGGTGGCACCGGGTCCGCTCGGTGGTCCTGCTGACCACCTTCGTGGTGGTCGGAGGCGTGGCCCTGGCCACCGTGATCGGCGTGGGCATCTTCCTGTCGGGGTTCCTGGTCGAGCAGGCCATCGGCTGACCGGACGTTCCCGGTGACCGACCCGACCAGCAACCGGCACCTCCATCCCGACCCGGCGCCCGGCCCGGAGGTGGCCGAACGTCGACGCCGGGCCGTGCTGGCCGGGCTGGCCGACGACCCGGACACGGCGCGGTCTCTGGCCGACGATGCCGAGCCCGTGGTGCGGGCCGCCGCCCTCGGTGCCCTGGCCCGGGCGGGATCCCTCACCGACGACGAGTTGGGCCTCGGACTCACCGACCCCCATCCCTCGGTCCGCCTGCGGGCCCTGGAGGTCCTGGGTGGACCGGCAGCCAGCACGGACCCGCTTCCCGACCGGTTGCTGGACCTCCTCGTGGGGCTGCTCGCCGACCCCGTGGCCGACGTGGTCGAGACGGCCTGCTGGGCGGCCGGTGAACACCCCGGGTCAGCCGACGTGCTGGTCACACCGGTGGCGGCGGTCGCCGGCACCGGCCCGGACGGCGACCGGCCCGGCCACCCCGACCACCTGTGCCGCGAGGCGGCCGTGGCCGCGCTCGGCGCGCTGGGACACGAGACGGGCCGACCGTCGGTGCTGGCCGGCCTCGACCAACGGGCCACCATCCGGCGGCGAGCCGTACTGGCCCTGGCCGCCTTCGAGGGCGACGACGTGGAGGCCGCCCTCACCCGGGCACTGGACGACCGTGACTGGCAGGTCCGCCAGGCCGCCGAGGACCTCCTCGGCGTGGACCCGCCGCCCGATTGAACCCCCCGGCTACCGCCGGCCCACCCGAACCAGAAGCCCGGCTACCGCCGGCCTTCCATGAACATCACCCGCATGGCCTCGAAGGACTCGATGCAGTGCCCGGCGCCCAGCACCACGCACTCCATCGGCGTCTCCACGTGCACGACCGGCACCCCGGCATCCTCGGCGATCCGCACGTCCAGGCCCCGGAGCAGGCTGCCACCGCCCACCAGGCAGATGCCGTGGGCCATCAGGTCCTGGGCCAGTTCCGGTGGTGCCTGGGCCAGACACTGCACCACCGACTCGACCATGGAGGCCACCGGTTCCTCGATGGCTCGCCGGATCTCCAGCGGGGTCAGCACCACCGTCTTGGGAAGCCCGCTCATCAACTCCCGACCCTTGACCTCGGCCCGCCCCTCGTCGGGCGTCGGCGCGGCCGAACCGATCGTCCACTTGATCTCCTCGGCGGTGCGTTCCCCGATGGCCAGGCCGTACTCGCGTCGGACGTAGGCCTGGATGGCGAAGTCGATGTCGAACGACCCCACCCGCACCGCCTCGAGGGCCACCACGCCCCCCAGCGACAACAACGCCGACTCCGAGGTCCCCCCACCGATGTCGACCACCATGTTCCCGACCGGTTCGGAGATGGGCAGGTTGGCGCCGATCGCCGCGGCGAGGGGCTGCTCGATGAGCTGGGCATCGGCCGCCCCGGCCTTCCGGGCCGCCTCGGTGACGGCCCGTCGCTCGACGGCCGTGATGGCCGACGGAACGCAGATCAGCACCTTGGGGCGGTTGAACCGGCTCACCCCGACCCGCTCCAGGAGCAGGCGCACCATCCGCTGGGTCACCTCGAAGTCGGTGATGGCCCCCTTGCGCAGCGGCCGCTTGGCCACCACGTGCTCAGGGGTGCGGCCGATCATGTGCCACGCCTCGTCACCCATGGCCAGGACCTCGCCGGAACGCTCGTTGATGGCGATCACCGACGGCTCGGCCAGCACCACCCCCTCGCCGCGGGCGTAGACGAGCGTGTTGGCCGTCCCCAGGTCGATGGCCAGGTCGCGTGCCACGGCGTCAGCGTCCGGTCATGCCGCCGGACGGACCCGAACGGCCGTCCGGGTCCGAGCTGCGGCCGGACTCGAGCGGGTCGGAGGGGTCAGAGGGCTCGGACGCCACGTTGCCCAGTACCCGGATGCCGCCCGCCCCGCTATCGCCCGCTCCCGGACGCCGGTTGGCGGGCGGGGCTGAGCCGGCACCGTGCCGCAGGGCCCGGAGGTTGGCCCTGGCCTGGTTCGGGTCCTCGACGGCCTTCTTCGGACGGCTGAACAGCCAGACCACCGCCGAGAGCACCACGGCCAGACCGACCCCGCCGGCCAGGAACAGCACCGCCGGGTTCACGCGCCCGCCCCCGTCTCCGTCCCGGAAACGGGCACGTCCACCACGTGCTGGGCGTCCACGCCCCAGTGCTCGCCTCCAGACCAGGCCTCCCGCTTCCAGATGGGAACGGTCTCCTTGAGGGTGTCGATGCACCACCGGCCCGCATCGAATGCCGTGTCCCGGTGCGGTGACGACACGGCCACCACCACGGCGGCCTCGCCGATGGCCAACGGCCCGGTCCGGTGGATCAACGCCACCCGACCCAGATCGGGCCAGCGGTTCCGAGCCTCGGCGGCCAGCCGCCCCAGCCGGGGCACCACCTGGGTCTCGTAGGCCTCGTACTCCAGCGCCGTCACGTCCGGGCGACCGTCGGCATGGTCCCTGGCATCCCCCCGGAACACCACCACCGCCCCACAGTCGGGACGACCGATCCAGCAGGCCACCTCATCGATGGGCAGTGGGCCGTCGGTCAGGCCCAGCCAGGTGTCGTCTTCGGGCCCGACGGCGCGCCCATCGGTATCTCCATCGGCACGCCCAGCGGGACGGGTCTCATCGGCCATCGGCCGCATCGTACGTTCCACGACCCGGGCCCCGGGGGCGGCGCACCAGGCGAACCAGCAACCATCCCAGACCCACCACCAGCACCCCGGCCACGGCCAGCGAAACCTGCTGGCGGGCCCGGGCGTCCATGCGGTCCAGCAGGCCCGGTTCGTGACCGGCCACGTAGGCCTCCTCGTTGGAATGGGTGGGCTCCCACCCGAGGTCCCGGAGCCGGTCGTTGGCCACCACCCACGGATGCACCGAGTACGGGAACACACCGGGAGGCGCCGGCGACAGGCCGGTGCGCCAGAGCACCCGGGCCACCAGGGCGGCCAGCGGGCCGGGCAGTCGCACCCGCGGACCGGGTCCACCCAGTTCGGCCATGACCTCCACGCCGATCCACCCGTCGGGTGCCACGTTCAACGGCCCGTCGTAGCGGGCCTGCACGGCACACACCGCGGCGGCCGCCAGGTCATCGGAGTGCAGGAACTGCCCCAACGGCTCGCCCTCGTCGCTCCGGATCGACGCCGCCGCACCGACCACCGTGGCCAGGCCACCGGGCCGCTCCTCGGCGACGGTCACCGCGGTACGCAGCACGGTCAACGACCGGTCGTCGGATTCCGCGGCCCAGACGCTGGCCAGTTCCTCCATCCGGGCCCGATGCACGGCGAAGGCGAAGTCCGGGCACGGCCGCACCGGGGCGTCCTCGGTCAGGGGCACCGGGTTGTCGGGCCACGCCCCGTAGACCATGGCCGACGAACGGACCACCAGATGGGTCACCCCCACGTCGGACGCCGCGGCCAGCAGCCGTTCGACGACCGCCAACCGGTCGCGACCCACGTCGACCCCCGAATCGCCGGCGGTCACACCGGCTGCCAGGTGGACGACCACGTCAACGTCAGCCAGTTGGGCCCGCAGGTCGGTCACCGCGAGGTCCACCGTCCGCAGTTCGATGCCGGGTGCCGGTGGAGTGCTCGACCGGCGATCCAGGCCGATGACCTCATGGCCGGCCGCGGCCAGCCCCACGCAGGTCTCCCGCCCGACCGCCCCGGTCGAGCCGGTGACCACGACCCGGCTCATCGGACCGTCATGGCGCAGGACTCGGAGGAAACCACGCCCATAGAGTGCCCTTGTGAGCCCCGTCGATCCACCCGACGACCAGTCGCCCCATCAGCCGGAAGATCCGTTCGCCGCGTTCACCCGGGCGTTCGGTGGGATGTTCCCGGGAATGGGCGCCCTCGGAGCCCACCTCCCGGGCGCCGGTACCGGGCCGGGCGCCGACCCGGCCCGTCAGGTCGCCATGGCCATCGCGTCCGACGGCACCAGCGAACCCAACGTCGACCCCGTCGTCCGCATGGAGTACGAGGCCCTGCTCCGGGTCGCCGAGCTCCAGGTGGCAGCCTGCACCGACCTGCCGGTGGCCCGTACCGGCGCGCTGTCGATCCGACCGGTGACCCGCACCGTGTGGGCGTCGACGTCGGTCGACGCCTACCGGCCGTACCTCTCCAAGATGGCCCAACTGCCCGACGTCGGGGGTTCGAACCTGGAGATCGACGGGGAACCGGTCGACCCGGACGACCCCCGCACCGCGCAGACCCTCGGCTGGTTGTCGGACCTCATGGCCTCCATGGCCCCGATGATGGCCGGGATGGCCACCGGCACGATGGTCGGTCGCCTCGCCCTACGGAGCCTCGGCACCTACGACCTGCCCATCCCCCGCCCGACCGGTGGACCGGACGCCGACGCCCTGCTGGTGGTGGCCCCCAACGTCGAGGCGTTCGGCACCGACTGGAGCCTCCCGGCCGACGACCTGCGCCTGTGGGTCTGTCTGCATGAGGCGGCCCACCACGCGGTGCTCGGCGTACCCCACGTCCGGGACGCCATCGGCG
>CAYWBE010000045.1:8332-10646 GCA_964456295.1 uncultured Candidatus Nemicrothrix sp. | reverse complement strand
CTCGCCGGCACCTGATCCGACTCCCCCTCCAGCGGATCGGTAGCGTCGGCGCCATGGCCCCCGGACCCGCTGCCACCCTGGTGCTCCGGAGCCTGCTGTTCGCCCCCGGCAACCGGTCCGAGGTGCTGGCCAAGCTCCCCCGGTCGGGTCCCAGCGGCGCCGTCATCGACCTCGAGGACGCCGTCCCACCCGACCACAAGGTCGAGGCCCGCGCCATCGCCCACCGGGTCGCCCCCGAACTGGTCGGCCGGGTGCCCCTGTTCGTCCGGGTCAACGCGACCGACACCGACCACTTCGCCGCCGACCTGTCCGACGGCCTACCCCCCGGACTCACCGGCGTGGTGGTCCCCAAGCTGGAGTCCACAGCCACCGTCGACGCGGTGTCCAACGCGCTCGACGCGGCGGGCCACCCCGACCTCCTCATCGTGGCCGGGCTGGAGACCGTCGCCGGGGTGGTCGACGCCCGGACCGTGACCACCCATCGGCGGGTCCGGTGGTGCTACTTCGGCGCCGAGGACTACGTCGCCGACCTGGGTGGCGTCCGCACGGCCACCAACCACGAGGTGTCCACCGCCCGGGCCCAGGTAGGACAGGCGGCCCGCCTGGGTGGCGTCCAGGCCATCGACATGGTGGTGGCCGACTTCGGCGACGACGACCGGTTCCGACGGGAGGCCACCGAGGCCCGGCACCTCGGCTTCACCGGAAAGCTCTGCATCCACCCCGCCCAGGTGCCCCTGGCCGCCGAGGCGTTCCGGCCCACCGCCGACGAACTGGCCTGGGCCACCGCGGTGGCCGAGGCCTACGACGCCGCCCTGGCCCGGGGTGACGCCTCGATCGCCGTCGACGGCGAGATGGTCGACGAGCCGGTGGCCCGCCGGGCCCGGGCCCTGCTCGCCGACGCCGACTGACCCCGACCGGCCCGGCACCGAGGAGACGACCAGACCCATGGCCAGCATCACCCCCGATGGTGGGGCCCTCTACGGCATCCAACTCCCCATCCAGACCCTCACCCGGACGCTGGCCGACCCGTGGGAGGACGACGCCACGCCGGCCGACCTCCTCCGGGTGGCCCGGGCCGCCGAGGCCGCCGGCCTCGACTTCATCGGCGTGTGTGACCACGTGGCCATCCCCGACGACGACTACGCGGCCGGCATGCGCACCACCTGGTACGACCCGGTGGCCACCCTGGCCTGGCTGGGCGCCCACACCGAGGCCATCCGCCTGCTCTCGGTGGTGCTCATCGCCGCCTACCGGCACCCCCTCCTGACGGCCAGCTCGTTCGGCACCCTGGCCCACCTGACCGGCGACCGGGTGGTCCTGGGCGTCGGTGCCGGCCATGTGGAGGGTGAGTTCGAGGCACTCGGTGTCGACTTCCACCGACGTGGACGACTCCTCGACGAGTGCATCGACGCCGTGCGAGGCGCCTACGCCGACACCTACGTCAGCCATCAGGGCGACCGCTACTCCTACCGGGACGTGGGCGTCTCGCCGGGGCCGGCATCGGGCGACCTGCCTATCTGGGTCGGTGGCGCCGGTGCCGCTGCCTGGAAGCGAACCGGCCGTCGGGGCGACGGCTACATCCCCATGGGAGCGACACGCGACCAGTACCCGGAGATCATCGACACCATCAGACGGGCCGCCGACGGGGCCGGCCGGGACGACACCCGCTTCGACATCGGGATCATGCCGGGCTGGGCCTACATCGGCGAACCTCCCGACGGCCTCCCGCCTGCCTGGTTGACCGGCGACCCGGAACGCATCGCCGCCGAGCTACGGGCCGACAGGGAGGTGGGCGCCAACGTGTTCCACCTGAAGTTCCGAGGCCGGACCATCGAGGAGTACCTGGACCAGTTGGCCGCCTTCGGCGAACAGGTCCGACCCCTCCTCTGAACCGAACCCGGCCGCGAATTGGCCCGGAACCCGGTTCGAGGGTGGGACTGGCCCGCGGATCAGCGATCATGGGGGCCTGATCCCGCTGCGTGGATCCTGGAGGAACGATGAAGGTCGACGACGACACCCAGAAGGCGCTGCTGCTGTTCAACCGCCGCGCCGAAGCCGCTGAGGCCGCCAAGGCCGCCGAACGCCGGCTGGCCAAGGCCACCAAGGCCAAGGACGAAGCCGCTGAGGCCCTCAAGAGGGCCCAGGACGGTGGAGGTGGAGCCGAAGCGGTCAGCGAGGCCGAGGTCACCTGGCGCGAAGCCGTCGACACGTGGCAGCGGCTCCGCGACGGCGAAGAGGTCCCCGAGCCGGAGGCGACCCCCGCCGACGAAGCACCCGCCGACGAAGCCGCTGACGAGAGCGCCACCGACGAAGC
>CAYWBE010000045.1:0-8232 GCA_964456295.1 uncultured Candidatus Nemicrothrix sp. | reverse complement strand
CCGCCGACGAAGCACCCGCCGACGAAGCCGCTGACGAGAGCGCCACCGACGAAGCACCTGTTGAGGAAGCCACCGCCGAGGAAGGCGCCGACGAGAGCGCCACCGACGAAGCACCCGCCGACAAGGCCCCTGAGGAGTCCCCGGGCGAGGAGGCCCCCGGTGAGGAGTCCACCGGCGAGGCCGATTCAGAGGACACTCCGGCTGCCGCTCCCGACGAGGAGGAGTAGGGGGAAGAGGTGGAACAGGCCGAGACGGGGGACCGGCCCATGGTGGGCCCTACGGCCCGGCCGCTCCGTTCGGTCACCCCAGAGGAGGTCGCCGCCTTCGACCGTGACGGCGTCGTCCACCTTCCGGCCATCCTCCCCACCATCTGGGTCGACCACCTGATCGACCCGGTGGAGGCCACCATCGCCGACCCGGCGGTCACCACCGACATGACGGCACTCCGTCACGCCGTGGAGGGGACGCCTCCCGGACCGACCGGGACGGGTCGGTTCCTGTCGGGCGTCGACCACTGGCTCCACGACCCGGCCTTCGCCGCCTTCGCCACCGCCTCGCCGCTGCCGTCCATCGCCGGGGCCCTGCTGGACGCCGAGCGCATCCACCTCTACGAGGACTCGGTGCTGGTGAAGGAACCCGGGACGACCGAGGCCACCGCCCTCCACCAGGACCTCGGCTACTTCCACCTGACCGGCGACCGGATCTGCACCACCTGGGTCCCGCTCGACCCGGTGGGCGTGGAAACCGGAGCCGTGGCCTACCTCCGCGGCTCGCACCGGTCGGGACTGGTCCACCGACCCAACTGGTTCGTGTCCGACCAGCCCCTTCCCGGGGCCGAGGGGGAACCCGTCCCCGAGGTCGACGACGACGACCCCCGCCTCGTGCGTTTCACCGTCGAACCGGGCGACGTCGTCGTACACCATGCGGCCACCCTCCACGGCGCAGGTCCGAACCGGTCCACCGGGACCAGGCGACGAGCCGTGTCCATCCGGTACTGCGGCGACGGCGTCCACCACCTGGTCCGACCCGGCGCCCCGACCAAGGCCCACCACCCTCCCCACGGCGACGTCCGGTCCGGCGACCCCGTGGTCGACCACCCCGGGTGCCCGGTGGTCTGGGAACGAACCGTAGGGTCCAGCCGGTGAGCGCTCCCTGGTCGACCATCCCGCAACTGGTCGACGACGCCGCCGACCGATTCGGCGAGCTCGAGGCCTTCGTCGACGAGGACCGGCGCTGGACCTTCGTCGAATACCGCGACCGCATCCACGCCGCATCCCGGGCCCTGCTGGCCCACGACGTCCAACCAGGCGACCGGATCGCCATCTGGGCGCCCAACCTGGCCGAATGGGCCGTCGCCGCCCTCGGCGCCCACTGCATCGGTGCGGTGCTCGTCCCGATCAACACCCGGTTCAAGGGCCGGGAAGCCGCCGACCTGCTGACCCGCTCGTCGGCCCGCATCCTGTTCACGGTCACCGACTTCCTCGACACCGACTACGTGGCCATGTTGGACGAGGTGGCCCCCACCGACGAGGGCGACCACGGTCCCGACCCTGTCGAACACGTCGTGGTGCTGCGTGGCTCGGTCCCCGACGGTTGCACCGCGTGGGACGACTTCCTGGCTGCCGGCGACACCGTCGATGACGCGGCACGGGCCAACCGATCCGCCGCGGTGGCCGGCGACGACCTGTGCCACGTCATGTTCACGTCGGGCACCACCGGCGCCCCCAAGGGCGCCATGCTCCGCCACGAGGCCATCTGTCGGGCCTTCCTGTCGTGGAGCGATGTGATCGGCCTCACCGAGGGCGACCGCTACCTGGTGGTCAACCCGTTCTTCCACGCCTTCGGCCTGAACTCGGGGATCCTGGCCTGCCTGATGAAGGGCGTGACCCTGGTCCCCCACCTGGTGTTCGACGTCCCGTCGGTCATGCGCCGGGTCGCCGAGGAACGCATCACCATGCTCCCCGGCCCGCCGGCCATCTACCAGACCATCCTCGGCCACCCCGACGCCGACACCCTCGACCTCTCCTCGTTGCGCCTGGCGGTGACCGGTGCGGCGGCCATCCCCGTCCAGATGATCCACGACATGCGCGACCGCCTGGGTTTCGAGAAGGTGGTGACCGGCTACGGGCTGACCGAGGCCTCGGGCATCGCCACCATGTGTCGGCACGACGACGACCCCGCCCTCATCGCCGGCACGTCAGGGCGGGCCATCGACGACGTCGAGGTCCGGGTCGTCGACCCCGACGGCACCGAGTGCCCGCCCGGCACCCCCGGCGAGGTGGTGGTCCGGGGCTACAACGTCATGGTCGGCTACCTCGACGCCCCCGAGCAGACCGCCGAGGCCATCGACCCCGACGGTTGGCTCCACACCGGTGACATCGGGGTCATGGACGCCGACGGCTACCTCGACATCACCGACCGGGTGAAGGACATGTTCATCAACGGCGGGTTCAACGTGTACCCCGCCGAGGTGGAGCACCTGATGCTGGACCACCCGGACATCGCCCGGGTCGCCGTGGTCGGCATGCCCGACGAGCGCATGGGCGAGGTGGGGGCCGCCTTCGTGGTGGCCACCCCCGACGCCACCGGGCCCGACCCCGACCGGATCGTGGCCTGGTGCCGGGACGCCATGGCCAACTACAAGGTCCCCCGCCTGGTGGTGGTGGTCGACGACCTGCCCATGAACGCCAGCGGCAAGGTCCTCAAGTTCGAGCTCCGGGACCAGGCCACCGCGCTGCGGGCCACCTGAGCGTCCCCCACGGGGCCGGTCGGGGCCGAACCGCGCCGGTAACCTTCGCCCGGTCATGAGCGATTCCCCCTCCCCCGAGGCCCCCCGCCCGGAAGCCCCCTACCCAGAGGCCCCCTACCCAGAGGTGGGCCGGCCCGACTTCCCGGCCATCGAGGACCGGGTCCTGGCCCGCTGGGCAGCCGACGACACCTTCCGCACCTCGGTCGAGGCCCGACCCGCAGAGACCGAGTACGTCTTCTACGACGGTCCCCCGTTCGCCAACGGCCTCCCCCACCACGGCCATCTGCTGACCGGCTACGTCAAGGACGTCGTCCCCCGCTACCAGACCATGCGGGGCCACCGGGTGGACCGCCGCTTCGGCTGGGACTGCCACGGCCTGCCCGCCGAGATGGAGGCCGAGAAGGAACTCCCGGTCTCCGGGCGGGCCGACATCATCGAGTACGGCATCGACCGCTTCAACGACCAGTGCCGCCGCTCGGTGCTGCGCTACACCGCCGAGTGGGAGAAGACGGTCACCCGCCAGGCCCGGTGGGTGGACTTCGAGGACGACTACAAGACCATGGACCCCGCCTACATGGAGTCCGTCATGTGGGCCTTCAAGCAGCTGTGGGACAAGGGCCTCGTCTACGAGGCCTTCCGGGTCATGCCCTACTCGTGGGGCGCCGAGACCCCGCTGTCCAACTTCGAGATCCGCCTCGACGACGCCACCCGCCCCCGACAGGACCCGGCCATCACCGTGGCCTTCGACCTGGACCCGACCGACGACGACCCGGGGCCGATGCGGATCCTGGCGTGGACGACCACCCCGTGGACCCTGCCGTCCAACCTGGCCCTGGCCGTCGGACCCGACGTGGAGTACGCGCTCCACCAGCACGCCGACGGCACCGTGCTGGTGGTGGGGGCCGACGCCGTGGAGCGGTACGCCGCCCAGTTGGACGACACCACCCAGATCGGCACGTGCCGCGGCACGGACCTGGTGGACCGGACCTACGCCCCGCTGTTCGACTTCTTCGCCGAGCGGGACGATGCCTTCCGGGTGCTGGGCGCCGAGTTCGTGGACGCCAGCGACGGCACCGGCGTGGTGCACATGGCCCCGGGGTTCGGCGAGGACGACCAGGTGTCCTGCGAGGCGGCCGGCATCCCCATCGGTCGGGTGGTGCCCGTGGACGACCAGGGCCGATTCACCGACGACGTCGCCCCATGGGCCGGCCAGAACGTCTTCGAGGCCAACCCCGAGATCATCCGCCACCTCAAGGAGGCGGGCCGGGTGGTCCGCCACGACACCTACGAGCACAACTACCCGCACTGCTGGCGCACCGACACGCCGATCATCTACAAGGCCATCTCGTCGTGGTACGTCAAGGTCACCGACCTGCGCGAGCGGCTGCTGGCCACCAACGCCGAGATCAACTGGGTCCCCGGCCACATCCGGGACGGTCGGTTCGGCATGTGGCTGGACGGTGCCCGCGACTGGTCGATCAGCCGCAACCGGTTCTGGGGCTCGCCCATCCCGGTGTGGCGCAGCGACGACCCGGCGTACCCACGGATCGACGTCTACGGCAGCCTGGACGAGATCGAGGCCGACTTCGGGGAGCGCCCCGACGACCTGCACCGGCCGTTCATCGACGAGCTGACCCGGCCCAACCCCGACGACCCGACCGGCCGGTCCACCATGCGCCGGGTACCGGAGGTGCTGGACTGCTGGTTCGAGTCGGGCTCCATGCCGTTCGCCCAGCTCCACTACCCGTTCGAGAACCGGGAGCGCTTCGAGGAGCACTTCCCGGCCGACTTCATCGTCGAGTACATCAACCAGACCCGCGGCTGGTTCTACACCCTGCACGTGCTGGCCACCGCCCTGTTCGACCGGCCGGCCTTCCAGAACGTCATCTGCCACGGGATCCTGCTGGCCGAGGACGGCGCCAAGTTGTCCAAGAAGCTCCGCAACTACACCGAACCGACGGCCATCTTCGAGGCCCAGGGTGCCGACGCCCTGCGCTGGTACCTGATGTCGTCCAACATCGTGCGGGGCGGCGACCTGCGCATCGCCGACTCGGGCATCGACGACGTGGTGCGCCAGGTGCTGCTGCCGGTCTGGAACGCCTACTCGTTCTTCACCCTGTACGCGAACGTGGACGGCCACCGGGCCTCCATGCGGACCGACTCCACCCACCTGCTGGACCGGTACCTGCTGGCCAAGACCCGGCGCCTCGTCGAGTCGGTGCAGGACCGGATGGACGCCTACGACCTGCCGGGCGCCACCGCCGAGATCCAGGGGTTCCTCGACGCCCTCAACAACTGGTACATCCGGCGCAGCCGTGACCGCTTCTGGGCCCGGGCGACGCCCCATCCCACAGGCGACCCCTCGGCCGAGACGCCCGAGGCCGTCGACAAGCGCAACGCCCACGACACCCTCTACACGGTGCTGGTGACCCTGTGCCGAGTGGCCGCCCCGTTCCTGCCCATGGTGGCCGAGGAGATCCACGACGGCCTGACCGGTGCCGGTACCGGCACGGGCAGCGTGCACCTCCAGGACTGGCCCGACGCCGACGACCTGCCGTCCGACCCCGACCTGGTGGACCGGATGGACCGGCTCCGGGACGTGGCCTCCACCGCCCTGCGGCTCCGCGAGGACCACGGCCTCCGGGTGCGCCTGCCGCTGTCGTCGCTGACCGTGGCCGGCACCGACAGCGAGACACTGGCCGACCTGGTGGACCTGCTGGTCGACGAGGTCAACGTGAAGGCCGTCGAGCTGACCGACGACCTGGAGTCCCACGCCCGGTTCGTGCTCCGGCCCGACGGCCGGGCCCTGGGCCCCCGCCTGGGTGGCGACGTTCAGGCCGTGTTCGCCGGCGCCCGGTCCGGCGACTACGTCCGCAACGACGACGGCACGGTGACCGTGGCCGGCCACGTGCTGACCGCCGACGAGTTCGAGTTGGGCGTCGAGTCACCCGACGGCGTAACGGCCGCCGCCCTGGGCAGCGGCGACGCGGTGGTCGTCCTGGACACCGAGGTGACCGCCGAACTGGCCACCGAGGGCCTGGCCCGCGACGTGGTCCGCCACGTGCAGCAGGCCCGTCGCGACGCGGATCTCGTGGTGACCGACCGGATCCGCCTGGTGGTCGACGGCGACGACGCGGTGGTCGATGCCGTGCGGGCCCATGAGGCCCACGTGTCCGGCCAGGTGCTGGCCGTCGACGTCTCCTACGCCGATCCCGGCGGAGCAGCGACCGCCGTCACCGTCGAGGGTTCGGCACTTCGCTTTTCCATCGCCGTCGCCTGAGCCGCCGACCGGGCGGCTGGCCTACTGGCCGGCCGGTCAGTCGAGGCGGCGACCCGATTCGACCAGGTTGATCTCCCAGATCACCTGCTCCAGCCGGTCCGAGGCGGTGATCGTCGGATAGCGCAGGGGATTCTCGGGCGTCACGCACGTGGGGATGGGGGCCAGCATCGTCCACGGGGTGGGGTGGCAGAACTGGACCACCGAATGTCGTTCGCCGGGACCGTCGGCCACCACCCGGTGGATACCCGGGGGGATGACCCCGTTGGTCAGGTGGTCCAGCATGATCCCGGTGTTGACGATGACGTGGCCGTCCGGCGGGGCGGCATCCACCCAGCCGTCGTCCACCCTGACCTGCAGGCCGGGGGCGGTGGCCCGTGGCAGGGCGGTGATCAGGTTGATGTCGGCGTGCTCGGCGGCCCACACGTGCTCGTCGTCGGGGGCGGCGTCCATCGACGGATAGTGGAGGGCCCGGGTCAGGGCCGCTCCGTCGCGCAGCATCACGTCGAAGAAGCCCTCGTCGACGCCCAGGCCCACGGCCAGGATGCGCAGCACCCGTCGCTGGATGTCGAGGGTCGCCTCGTGGAACGCCATCAGCACCTCGGTGGTCCCCGGCAGGTCCTCGTCGGGCAGCGTCGGGTCGCCGTACCGGTGGGGGAACCGCTTGCGCAGCGGATGCCCGTCGGGGACCGGGGCGCTCCAGTTGAGCATCTCCTTCCAGTCGGGCACGTCGGAGATGGCGGCCGTCTCGACCAGGAGGCCGGTGTAGCCGGTCTGCCCGTTTGACCCCGGGACCGTGTAGCGGTCCTTGCGCTCCCGGGGCAGGGCGAAGAAGTCGGCCAGGCGTCCGTAGGCGTCGTCCAGCAGGTCCTCGGAGAGGTCGTGGCGGACGTAGACGAAGCCGGTGGCCAGGCTCCGCATCGTGCCATCCACCACGGCACGGCGGGCCGCCTCGTCGCCGGACTCGAAGGCCGCAAGGTCGACATCGAGGATGCTCAAACCGTCGGTCGCGCTGGTCGCCATGCACGCCACGCTAGGCCGCATCCCACGGCGCGGGCAGGGTCCGCTGGCCCGGCACCTCCGACCACCCGACGCGCGAATCGGGCCGATTCGGCGACCCCGACGACCACCCGCGGCGCGACTTTCGGGAAATCTTCCCCACCGGCGACGAATCGCTTGACACCGTTGTAATTACATGCGTGCAATTCAGAACCCGGGGCACATGCCCGGCTCACCCCTCCACCGGTCCCTGACAGGACCGGGACGCACGATGGGAGGCCGTGCAGTCGAACCGGGGGCGAAGCACAGGGTGGCCACTACGAGCCACTCCGACGAGGCGAACCGGCGGGACCCGGGGGGAAGGGACAGGACATGGCACTCACCGAGGAAGCGGTCAGCGAACACCGCGACGACACGGTCGAGGAGACCGCGCCCAGCAGCACCACCATGCGGGTGCGCAAGCGCAACGGCGACCTGGAACCGGTCGACGTCAACAAGATCGTGCGGGCCGTGGAGCGCTGCGCCAGTGGCCTCCCCGGCGTGGACCCGATGCGGGTGGCCACCCGCACCATCTCCGGGCTGTGCGACGGGGCCACCACCGAGGAACTCGACGAGCTGTCCATCCGGACCTCGGCGGCCTTCATCGTCGAGGAGCCCAACTACTCCCGCCTGGCCGCCCGCCTGCTGTCCACGGTGATCGACAAGGAGGTCCGCAATCAGGACATCCACTCCTTCTCCCAGTCGGTGGCCATGGGCCTCGACCAGGGCCTCATCGGTTCGGAGGTGGCCGACTTCGTGGCCACCAACGCCCGCAAGCTGAACGACACCATCGAGGCCGACCGGGACCACCTGTTCGAGTTCTTCGGCCTGCGCACCGTCTACGACCGCTACCTGCTGCGCCACCCCGAGAACCGGATGGTCGTGGAGACGCCCCAGTACTTCTTCCTCCGGGTGGCCTGCGGCCTGTCGACCGGCCCCGACGAGGCCATCCGCTTCTACCGACTGATCTCCTCGCTGCAGTACCTGCCATCCAGCCCGACGCTGTTCAACTCGGGCACCAGCCACCCGCAGATGTCCAGCTGCTACCTCCTGGACTCGCCGGAGGACAGCCTCGACGGCATCTACAAGCGCTACACCGACATCGCCAAGCTGTCGAAGTTCGCCGGCGGCATCGGCGTGGCGTGGCACCGCATCCGGGCCAAGGGCT
>CAYWBE010000044.1:0-10650 GCA_964456295.1 uncultured Candidatus Nemicrothrix sp. | reverse complement strand
TCTCCTACTTCGAGTGGCTCCAGAACCGCTCGGCCCAACGCTGGGACCTCGACGACGTGGACTTCAAGCTCCGGGAGACCCTCTGGAAGGCGTGCGATGCGGTGGTCGACCTCCGGGCCGAACTGGACGTGGCCTCCCGACGGGACGCGGCCTACGCGGTGGCCCTCCGGCGCCTCCAGGTGGTCTACGGACAGCGGGGCATCTTCCCCTGATCCGGACACTGCTCGTCGGGTCGGGATCGTTCGTCGACGCCCTCGGTGAAGGGCTGGAGATCCGCGGCCACGCCGTCGCCACGGTGGAACCGGGCCGCCAACCCGGATCGGTCCCCGGGATCGACGACGTCGGGCCGTCCGTCCGGACCGCGATGGGGCTGCTGGGCACGCCCGACCTGGTGGTCCACGTGCCGGCGCTCCCCGACGCACCGTCCTCCGTCGTCGCCCAGTCGACCGACGCGTGGATCACATCGTGTGAGGCCCCGATGGCCGAGGCCATCGGGGTGGCCCGGGCGGTCGATGGTCTGGACGACCCGGACCCGGGGAATGGGAACTCGGGCCGGGACGTCGAGAGGCGTCTGGTGTGGATCGTCCCCACGACGATCCTCGGTGGTGCAGCCGGGTACGTCGGTACGGGGGCCGCCGGTGAAGGCATCCGCGCCCTGGCCAAGGGGATGGCCAAGCAGTGGGGGCCCACGTGCACCACCACGGTGCTGGCCGTCGCGCCGGCCGTCCTGTTCGGGGGATCGGGGTCCGACGGCTCGGGCCCCGCCGAGGAGGGTTCACTGTCGCCACCGGCCCTCGGGAGGCCCGACGACGCCACCACCCACGTGACGACCGAGATCGCATCGCTGGTCGACCTGCTGGCCGACCGGCGGAACCGGACCACCACGGGCGCCACCGTGGTGGCCGACGGCGGCCTCTGGATGGCCCCGTGACCGGCCGGACCATCCCTCCGGAGGCGACCGACCTCCTGGCGGGACGGGTCGCCCTGGTCACCGGCGGCGCCGCAGGCATCGGCCTGGGCATGGCGACCGCCATGGCCCGTCACGGCGCCGCGGTGGTGCTGGCCAGCCGACGATCCGAGGTCGGCGAGGCGGCGGCCGCCGGGCTCCGCGACGTCGGCCTCCGGGCCACCTGGGTCGGTTGCGACGTGACGGTCCCTGCCGAGGTGGCCGACGCGGTGGCCACCACGGTGGCCGACCACGGCCGCCTGGACTGCTTCATCCACAACGCCACCGACGGATCGGTCGGTGGACCCATCGGGGAGGCCACCGACGACGGGTGGGCCACGCTGGCCACCACCTCGGTGCGGGCCACCTTCGACTGCGCCCGGATCGCCCACCCCCACCTCCGGGAGACGGCCGGCTCGCTGGTCCTGTTGACCTCAGCGGCCGGCATGGAGGGCAGCGAGGCCCGTCCGCTCTACGCCATGGCCAAGGCGGCCCAACGGGGACTGGCCAAGGGCCTGGCCGCCGAGTGGGGGCCGGAGGGAATCCGGGTCAACTGCATCGCCCCGGTGGCCATGACGCCGGCGCTGTCCACGGCGGTCCGCCGCGACCCGTCACTGGGCGAGCGGCTGGTGGCCAGGACGCCGTTGGGCCGGATCGGCGACCCGGTCGAAGACGTCGGCCCGGTGGCGGTGTTCCTGGCCAGCGACCTGGCCCGACACGTGACCGGCCAGACGGTGGTCGTGGACGGTGGGGGGTTCCGGGGCCTGTAGCCGGGCCCGGGGAACGACCATCAGGGTGTGCCGCCCGGAGCGGCACACCGGTGGAACGGGTCAGCCGACCTCGGCGAGGGCCGCGGCGGCCCGACGGGCCGCCACCTGGCGGCGGCCGATGATCGGCGTGGTCGGGGCGAACCCCGCGGTGGCCCGCTCGGCCTCCGACTCGCCACCCCAGAACCCGAGCTCCCGGTGGTCGCGTGCGTGCTGCTTGCAGGAGTCCATGGCCGGACATGCGGCGCAGATCTGGGCGGCACGGGCCTCACGCCGGACACGGGCCTCGGGACGCTCGGCGAAGGGAGCGAAGAACAGGTCGCTCTTGCCCCGGCAGAGGCCGTCGTCCGCCCACCGCATCTCCTGTGAGTCGACGTACAGGTTCGCCGCTGCATCTGACATGGTGTGCTCCCTCTCCGGGACCCGTCCGTGACCGGGACTCCGGGGATGGGGCTGGTTGCCCCTCCCACTCGCCCAGCCACCGCTACGGCATCCCGCAATCCGACTGCTCGTTGTGTGCGGACCCACTCCCCGTCCGCGTTGCGATGGTAGGAACCGGTTCCGCCGCGCTCCAGCGTTTCACGATGATTGTTAGAGAACCTATCTATCTATTCTAGAGATTTATTGATGGGTTCCGGATACACCGGCACGATGACCACCGGGTAGTAACCGCCAGCAGGCACCCGAAGGTCTCCGGCGCCCGTCCGCCCGGTCGACCCGCCTCTCCGGAGGAGTCGTCGGGCTGGCAGAGTGCAGGCGTGCCCGAGACCGCAACCACCGACGGCCCGTACCTCGACGGCCCGTACTTCGACGAGTTGTCGGTGGACCAGACGCTGCCTGCGGCACCGGCGGTCACCATCGGCTCGGGCGAGGCCGCCGTCTACCAGTCCATCTGCGGCGACCCCCTGGCCCTGTCGCTGAGCCGCCCGCTGGCCGAGGCGGTGACCGGTCGCCCCGGCGCCCTGGTCAACCCGGCACTCGTCCTGCAGATGTCCATCGGGCAGAGCACGGTGGCCACCCGGGCGGTCATCGCCAACCTCTTCTACCGGGGCGTGGCCGTGCACCGGCCGGTACGCCACGGCGAGACCCTCCACAGCACCGTGACCATCCGCGGGCTCCGGGAACTGTCACGACGCGACGACCGACCGGCCCGGGGGCTGGCCCTGCTGGGCATCCACACCACCTGTCTGGACGATGGCGCCACGGTGGCCGACTACCAACGGTGCGCCATGCTCCGGTTCCGCGACCCCGACGCCTCCACGGGCCACGACGACGACCTCGGCGGGGTCGACCCGGACGTCGACCTGGACACCTGGACCGGACTCGTCCCCCACGGCTGGGACCTGGGCCCGCTGCGCGACGCGGTCGGCCACCCCGAAGGAACCGCCGGACCGGCACCGGGCATGACGCTGGTCGATCCCATGCGGGACACGGTGACCGACGCCCCCGGGCTGGTCCGCCTCACCCAGAACCTCGCCCCGGTGCACCGTGATCCGGCGCTCGGTCCCGGAGGGCGGCGGCTGGTCTACGGCGGACACACCATCGGCCTGGCCCAGGCCTCGCTGGTCCGCCTGCTGCCCGACACGGCCACCGTGCTCGGCTGGCAGTCGTGCGACCATCCGGCACCCGTGTTCGAGGACGACGTCCTGTCGTTCCACCACACCGTGGTGGACGAGCAGCCCGTTGCCGATGACTGGACGGCTGGCCGGCTCCGGGCGATCCGCACCGAGGTGGACGCCCAACGGGCCGACGGATCCACCGAGGCCGTCCTGGACTGGCGCCTGGTGACCTGGAGTACCTGACGGGCACCGATCAACCCAGGGCCGCGGCCCCCCGGTCGACCAGCGCACCCACCTCGGCGGACGTCAGGCCCAGCTCGCCGGTCAGGATCTCCTCGGTGTGCTGTCCCAGCCGCGGCGCCACCATGGCACCCCGGTCCGCGGCGTCGGCTCCCCCGAAGGCCAGCGGCGAGCCCGGCACCAGGTGGCGCCCCACCCCGGGCTGGTCCAACTCGGCGAACAGCGGGTTGGCCGTCGAGGCACGGGGGTCCTCGGCCACCAACTGGGACACCGTCCGGTACGGGCCCCAGCACACCCCGTTGTCGTCCAGGGCGGCGGCCACCTGGTCCAGGGTGCGTGCCGCGAACCACGACTCGAACAGGGCGCACAGCCGGTCGGTGGCCAGATAGCGCTCGCCCTCGTCGCCCAGGTCAACCCCCAGCTCGTCTGCCAGGGCGGCCACCTCGTCGGCCGTGCCGGTGGCGGCCTGCAGGCCGTCCCACTGACGGGCCGTGATGGCCACCACCATGGCCCGGCGGCCGTCGGCCGTCTCGAAGTCCCGTCCGAAGGCCCCGTAGATGGCGTTGCCCACCCGGTCCCGTTCGGCACCGTTCAACTGGGCCTCGGCCAGGTTGCCCAGGGCCCCCACGGTGGCCAGGGCGACGTCGGCCAACGCGATGGTGACCAGGCCGCCTCCCCCACCCAGGAGGCGTCGCCGATCGGCGGCCAGCAGGCCGGTGACCGCCATCTGTCCGCACACCAGGTCCCATGCCGGCACCACGTTGTTGACCGGACGGGGATCGTCGGGGTGGCCGGTGATGCTCGGATAGCCCACCGCGCAGTTGACCGTGTAGTCCAACGCCGTGGTGCCGTCGTGGCTGCCCGTCACCACCACCATCACCAGGTCACCGTGGCCCAGTTCCCTACTCCGGGCCCGGAGTCGGTCGGGGTCCAGCCAGCCCCGGGCCGGGAAGTTGGTGAGGAAGTTCCCCGCCGAGGCGATGAGCACGGTCAGCAGTTCGGTGACCTCAGGATCCCTGAGGTCCACGGCCAGCGACCGCTTCCCCTTGTTGAGGCCGTTCCAGTAGAGGCTGGCCCCCTCCGCGGTGAGCGGCCAACGACGGTGGTCGATGCCCCCGCCCACCTGGTCGAACCGGATGACGTCGGCCCCCAACTGGGCCAGCGCCATGCCACCCGACGGGGCGGCCACGAAGGCCGTGCCCTCGACGACCCGCAGCCCCTCGAGCGGACGGGTCGACACCCCACCAGCCGTCGGCTCCCCGATCACCACGTCAGGTCGTACCTCAGGAGCGGGCCCGGATCTCGTCGAGCACCACCTGTGCGTGGGCCTCCAGGTCCTGGCCGGCCAGGTCGTATGCCTCGACGATGGTGCCCTCCGGGTCGATGAGGTAGGTGATGCGACGGGGCCACGGCTTGTCGGGCTGGTCGGCCCCGTAGGCGGCACCCATGGCCTTGGTGGTGTCGGCCAGGAGTCGGTAGGGAAAGCCCTGGTCGTCGGCGAAGTGCTTCTGCGCCTCGACGGTGTCGAAGCTGGCGCCCACGATGACGGCGCCGGCCTCGGTGAACTCCGGGGTTCGGTCACGGAACCCCCCGCCCTGGATCGTTCAACCGGGGGTGGAGGCGATGGGGTACCACCAGAGGGCCACCCAGTGGCCGCGCAGGTCGTCGAGGGTGACGACCTGGCCGTCCTGGTCGGGCACCGAGAAGTCGGGTGCCGGGGTTCCCGGTTCGAGCATTGGGATCTCCTCCTGTGGTCCGGTGGTCAGGGTCGGGTGGTCAGGGTCGGGCGGTCACGACAGCCACGAGACGGCCTGCACCTCGCTGTAGGCCTCTAGGCCGGCGATGCCCCGGTCGCGTCCCACGCCCGACAGCTTGAAGCCGCCGAACGGGGCGTCGGAGTGGAGCACCACGCTGTTCAGGGCCACGCTGCCCGACCGGATCCGCCCGGCGATGCGCAGGGCCCGGGCGTTGTCGCCGCTGTAGACGTAGCTGGCCAGCCCGTAGTGCGAGTCGTTGGCCAGGGCCACCGCCTCGTCGTCGTCGTCGTGGGCCAGCACCACCACCACCGGACCGAACGCCTCCTCGCGCACGGCGTGCATGTCGGCCGTGCAGTCGGCCAGCAGGGTCGGGGCCACGAAGTAGCCGGGCAGGTCGGGCCGCTCGCCGCCGCACACCAGGGTGGCACCGGCGTCCACGCCACCCCGGATGAACGCCTCGACGTTGTCCCGCTGGGCCTCGCTGACCACCGGGCCGACCAGGGTGTCGCGCTGGGTGGCGTCGCCCACCTTGAGCATCCCGGCCACCGCGGTGAGGTTGCCGACCAGCTCGTCGACCCTGCTGCGATGGCAGATCACCCGGGTGGGGGCCGTGCAGATCTGGCCGCTGTGGAAGCCCCACACGCTGGCGATGGCCCCCACGGCCTTGCCGACGTCCGCGTCGTCGGTCATCACCAGGGCCCCCTTGCCGCCCAACTCCATGAGGACGCGGGTCATGGTGGGTGCGCCGTCGGACATGATCCGGGCGCCCACGGCCGACGACCCGGTGAAGCTGACCATCTGCACGTCGGGCGAGGTGGTGAGGGCGGCCGGCGCCTCGACCCCGGCCGAGGTCACGATGTTGACCACGCCGGGCGGAAAGCCCGCCTCGACCACGGCCTCACCCAGGCGGAGCACGGCCAGCGGATCCTGGGGAGCCGGCTTGATGATGCAGGTGTTGCCCATGGCCAACGCCGGGGCCAGCTTGCCGGCCACGTTGACCAGCGGGAAGTTGTACGACGTGATGCAGGCCACCACGCCCACCGGCCGGCGGTAGACCGCGGCGCCCACCAGGCCGGCCGGACCGAGGGCCGAGGCCCCCTGGGTGATCGGCATCTCGGCCCGGTCCAGGGTCCGGGGAATGGCGTACTGGGCGTAGCGGTCGGCCAGGTTGGGGCCGACCTGCATGCCCTCGGCCACGTTGATGGTGGCGCCCGTCTCGGCCTGGACCAGCGGCGCCCACGTCGGTGCCTGGACCCGCAGGATGTCGGCCAGGCGCTGGAGCATGGCTCCCCGCTCGGCCGGGGACGTGGCCGCCCAGCCGGGCAGCGCGGCATTCGCCGCGGCGATGGCCGCCTCGGCGTCGTCCACCGTGGCGTCCGGGGCGTGGCCCACCACCTCGGTGGTGTTGGGGTCGACGATCTCGTAGGTCGAGGCGGTGGTCGTCCACTCGCCGCCGATGAGGAGCCGCCACTCCTCCTGCGGATCGATGGTCCTTGCGTCACCCATGGATGGAGGCCTCCTGCAGTCCGCCGAGGATCGTACCGACGGGCCCCGACCCGTACCCCACCGGCAGGCTGGATGGGACCCGCCAGCCCGTGGGTCGGTACGGTCGGCGGCCATGTACGACACGGTGATCCGCGGCGGCTGGGTGGTCGACGGGACGGGTGCCGACCGTCATCGTTCCGACGTGGCCATCGTCGACGGACGCATCGCCGCCATCGGGCCGGACCTGGACCCCGGCGACGCCCCTCTGGTGGTGGACGCCGACGGTCGGGTCGTCTGCCCGGGGTTCATCGACGTCCACACCCACTTCGACGCCCAGGTGTTCTGGGACGGCACCCTCAGCCCGTCGCCCCTGCACGGCGTCACCTCGGTCGTCGCCGGCAACTGCGGCTTCAGCATCGCCCCCCTGTCCGACGACCCGGCCGACGGCGAGTACCTCATGCGGATGCTGTCCCGGGTGGAGGGCATGCCGTTGGAATCGCTGCGCACCGGCGTGCCGTGGAACTGGCGCACCACCGCCGAGTACCTCGATGCCGTGGACCCCCTGCTGGCCGTGAACGCCGCCTTCAAGGTGGGCCACTCGGCGCTGCGCCGGGTCGTGATGGGCGAGGCGGCCACCGAACGGGAGGCCACCGACGACGAGGTGGCCGCCATGGCCGGCCTGCTGCGCGACGGCCTGACCGCCGGGGCCATCGGCTTCTCGTCCACCTGGTCGACCACCCACAACGACGCCGAGGGACGCCCGGTGCCCAGCCGCCACGCGTCGCGCGACGAGGTGCTGGCCCTGTGCGCCCAACTGGTCGACTTCCCGGGGACCAGCCTGGAGATGCTGGCCGCCGCCGGGGGGCCGCTGGACGACGGGTCCCGTGACCTGCTGTGCGACATGTCCCTGGCCGCCGGTGGCCGACAGGTCAACTGGAACGTCATGCAGGTCACGGCGGGCAACGTCGACGAGTGCCTCCGGAAGCTGGATGCCTCGACCTACGCCGCAGAGCGGGGCGCCCGCGTGGTGGCCCTCACGGTGCCCATGGTCATCGCGGCCCGCCTCTCGATGGCCAGCGGCTTCGTGCTGGACGCCATTCCCGGGTGGGCCGAGGTCATGTTCCTCCCCCACGAGGACAAGAAGCGGGTGCTGGCCGATCCGGCCGAGCGCCGGCGTCTCGACGACCTGGCCCAGGGGGACCACCCGTTCCGGCGGCTGGCCAACTGGGGTGCCATGACGGTGTTCGACACCGTCTCACCGGAAAACGCCGGCTGCGCCGGCCGCACGGTGGCCGACATCGCGACTGAACGGGGCTGCGGCGAGTTCGACGCCCTACTGGACGTGTGCCTGGCCGATGACCTGCTGACCTCGTTCGGCCGGGCCGACGTTCCGGCCACCGTCGAGGACTGGCAGGCCCGGGTCGACGTCTGGCGCGACGGCCGGGCGGTCATCGGCGCCTCGGACGCCGGCGCCCACCTCGACCTGCTGGCCACCTTCAACTACCCCACGAAGGTGCTGGCCGAACCGGTCCGCCAGCACGGACTGCTGTCCCTGGAGGAGGCGGTGCACCGCATGACCGCCGTGCAGGCCGACCTGTACGGGCTGGTCGACCGGGGACGCCTCGCCGTGGGAGCCCACGCGGACGTGGTGCTCATCGACGAGGCCACCGTGGAATCCGACCCGATCTCGATGCGCCCCGACCTGCCGGGTGGGGCGGCCCGCCTGTACGCCGGGGCCAGCGGCATCGACGACGTCCTGGTGGCCGGCGTGCCCGTGGTGGCCGACGGGGAGTTCACCGACCACCGGCCCGGCCGGGTGCTGCGGGCCGGCACCGACAGCCGCTGAACTGCCCGCGGAGAACGGACCCCCCCTCGTGGCCGACCACCGATCCTTCTTCCTCGACGAGGACCTCCACGACTACGTCATCGCCCACACCACACCGGCCGACGAGGTCCGACGGTCCCTGACCGCCGAGACCGCAGCGCTCGGCCGGTGGGCCCGGATGCAGGTGGCCGACGACCAGGCCGCCCTGCTCTCGGCGCTGGTGGCGACCGTCCGCCCCGCCCTGGCCGTGGAGGTCGGCACGTTCACCGGCTCGTCGTCGCTGGCCATCGCCCGGGCACTGCCCACCGGCCCGGACGCCGGTCGACTCCTGTGCTGCGACGTGTCCGACGAGTGGACGGCCATCGCCCGGCGCCACTGGGAGGCCGCCGGGGTGGACGACCGCATCGACCTGGTGATCGCCCCGGCCATCGACACCCTCCGGGCCCTGCCGGGCGACACGGTGGTGGACTTCGCCTTCATCGACGCCGACAAGACCGGCTACCTCGCCTACTACGAGGAGCTCGTCCCCCGACTGTCACCCCACGGGCTGCTGGCCATCGACAACGTGCTGTGGGGTGGCAGGGTGCTGGACCCGTCGGCGGACGATGCCGACACGGTGGCCCTCCGGGAGTTGAACGCCCACATGGTGGCCGACGACCGGGTGGAGGTGGTCATGCTCTCGGTGGGCGACGGCCTGACCCTGGTCCGGAGGACATGACCCCTCCGAGGGCATGGCCGGGTCCGGCGGACGTGAGCCCGCCGGCTGGGGCCGGGAACGGGGGCCACCGATAGGATCGGTTACCAGCCGGTAACCCACCGGACCCGATTCCCCCCTGAGCAGGAGCCCATCCCATGGCCGAAGCCGTCATCGTCGCCACCAGCCGCACCGCCATCGGGCGGGCCGGGAAGGGAGGCCTCGTCGAGGCCCGTCCCGACGACCTGTCCGCCTTCATCATCGACGACGTGCTGGGCAAGGTTCCCGAACTGCCCCGCGACCAGGTCGAGGACGTGATGTGGGGCACCGCCCAACCCGGTGGTGAGCAGGGCTACAACCTGGCCCGGGTGGCCGCCCTGCTGGCCGACCTGGACGCTCCGGGTACCACGGTCAACCGGTACTGCTCCTCGTCGCTGCAGACCATCCGCATGGCCGCCCACGCCATCAAGGCGGGCGAGGGTGATGCCTTCGTGTCCGGCGGAGTGGAGTGCGTGAGCCGCTTCCAGTTCGGCGCGGCGGACACCGGCCCCCACAACCCCCGCTTCGCCGACGCCGAGGCCCGCACCGCCGGCCGCACCGGCGAGGGCACCGGCGCCTGGTCCGACCCCGACGGCCTGCCCGACATCTACATCGCCATGGGCCAGACGGCCGAGAACGTGGCCGAGCACAAGGGCGTGTCCCGTCAGGCCCAGGACGAGTGGGGCGTCCGCTCCCAGAACCGTGCCGAGGCCGCCCAGGCCCGTGGCTTCTTCGAGCGGGAGATCACGCCCTACACCCTGCCCGACGGCTCCGTGTTCTCCCAGGACGACGGCATCCGGGCCGGCACCAGCTACGAGAAGGTGTCCCAGCTGTCGCCGGTGTTCCGGCCCGACGGCACGGTCACGGCCGGCAACGCCTGCCCACTGAACGATGGAGCCGCCGCGGTGGTCGTCATGAGCGACACCCGGGCCGCCGAACTGGGCATCAAGCCGCTGGCCCGCATCATCTCGTCGGGCGTCTCGGCGCTCAGCCCCGAGATCATGGGCCTCGGCCCCATCGACGCCATCCGCCAGGCCCTCGGCCGGGCCGGCATGACACCCGACGACATCGACCTGTTCGAGATCAACGAGGCGTTCGCCGCCCAGGTCCTGCCGTCGGCCGACGAGGTGGGCATCGACCTGGACAAGCTGAACGTGAACGGCGGGGCCATCGCCCTGGGCCACCCGTTCGGCATGACCGGCGCCCGCATCATGACCACCCTGCTCAACGGCCTGGAGGACGCCGACAAGGAGTTCGGCGTCGAGTCCATGTGCGTGGGCGGCGGCCAGGGCATGGCCATGGTCGTGCAGCGCCTGGACTGAGCGGCGGGTTCGCCGG
>CAYWBE010000043.1:0-10706 GCA_964456295.1 uncultured Candidatus Nemicrothrix sp. | reverse complement strand
CTGGTCGGGTAGGCGGGATTTGAACCCACGACCTCCTCGTCCCGAACGAGGCGCGCTACCAACCTGCGCCACTACCCGTATCAGCGGGCAAGGGTACCGTCGGGCCGCGGGGACCGGTCGGGGCCCGGCGGCTCAGGCAGCCAGTGCTTCGCGGGCCGTGCGGCGTAGCAGCAGGGCGTCGACCGGCTTGACCACCCAGCCATCGGCCTCGGCCCGTTGGGCCAGGAAGGCATCAGCGTCGCGGTCCAGCAGCATCACGATCCGCTGGGCCGGGATCCGGCCGGCCCGCTCCTCGAGGCGGAGGTCCAGGCAGGTGGCCATGCCGCCCATGTTCCCGATCTGGAGGTCCAGCACCACCAGTACCGGGTGGTGGGTGGCCACTGCGTCCAGTACCTCGGCACCGGCGTGCACCCGGACCACCTGGTGGTCGCCACCCAGGGCGGCGCCCACCTCGTCGTGGACGTGGTCGGCGTCGGTGGCCACCAGGACAGTGGAGCGGGGGGCCACGGCCGGGGTGGTGCTCTCGGTCATGGGCCGGAGCGTACCGGGGGGCCGGTGACCGTTGCCTTCCGGCGCCGACTACGTTGCTCCCACGGATCGAGCCGTTCCGTACGTCGAACCGTCAGGAGGCGCACAGATGTTGGAGATCACCGTCGAACGACATGACGGATACGTCCTGTGCCGACCAGCCGGGGAACTCGACGCCTACACGGTGGCCCAGTTCCGCGAGGCGTTGACCGACCTGGCCGTGGAGTCCTACGTGCTGGTCGACCTGTCCGACGTGCCGTTCATGGACTCTGCCGGCCTGGGGGCCCTCATCGGAGGCATCCGGCGGGCCCGGGAGAACGACGGCGACGTGGCCGTGGCCTGCAACCGGCCGGCCCTGACCCGGCTACTCCACACCACCGGCTTCGACCGGATCGTGCCGGTGCGCGAGACCGTCGAGGAGGCCGTTCTGGCCCTTGGCGAATCCGCCGGCTGAGCCGGTCCACCCACGCCGCTGGCCGGTCACGACTCGTAGGCTTGCCCGTCGGCCCGACCGGGTCGATCCGTAGACCTTCTTGGATCCAAGGCCCCGTGATGCTCCCCCCCTCCTCCATCATCCGCCGTGTCGTGGCCGGTGTGCTGGTCATGACGGCCGTCGTCGGGATCGGCGTACCGACGGCCCATGCCCACGAGGGGCACGAGGGTGATGACCATGGCTCCCCGGCCGTCATCGACGTGGTCGAGGTCCACGGATTCCTCGACCCGGTACTGGTCGACATGCTGGCCGACGTGCTCTCATCGGTCGACCCCGCCGAGACGGTGGCCGTGGTCCTCCAGGTCGACAGCACCGCCTCGGTGGTCGACGACGCCGAACTGGCCCGCCTGGCCGACCTGATCGTCGCCGCTCCGGTCCCCGTCTCGTTCTGGGTCGGCCCATCGGGGGCCAGGGCCACCGGACCCATGGCCCGACTGGTGGCCCTCGGTGACGACGTCGGCATCGCCCCCGGTGCACACCTCGGCCAGCTGGGCGCACCGGTGCTGGGTGAGACGGTCGTCGGTGAACGCTTCGGCCTGCCGTTCGGCCTGCCGGTCGACACCGACCTCGTGGGCCGGGCCGTCGGCTACGACGAGGCCATAGAGCGGGGCCTGGCCCGTCCGGCTCCCGTCCTCCTCGAGCACCTGGTCGGCGTGCCGGGATTCGAGGTCCGGACGGTGGACGGCGACGACGGTCCGACCGTCCAGCCGGTCACCCCGACCCGCTTCCGCCAGTTGGACGTGGTGTCCCAGTTCTTCCACACGGTGGCCAGCCCGGCGGTGGCCTACCTGCTCCTGCTGATCGGCATGGGGCTGCTGGTCTTCGAGCTGTACACCGCCGGCGTGGGCATCGCCGGGGTCATCGGCGCCGGCTGCTTCCTGCTGTCGACCTACGGACTGGGGGTACTGCCGGCCCGGGGTTGGGCGGTCGGCGTGCTGGTCTTCGCCTTCCTGGGCTTCGCCATCGACGTCCAGGCCGGTGTGCCGCGCCTGTGGTCGATCATCGGTACGGTCGCCCTGGTCGTCGGGTCGGTGTTCCTGTTCGAGGGACAGTCGTTCTCCTGGATCACCCTGGTCGTCGGCCTGGTCGGCACGGTCGCCGGGGTGGTCGGCGGGATGCCGGCCATGGTCCGGACCCGCTTCTCCACGCCGACCATCGGTCGGGAGTGGATGATCGGCGAGGAGGGAACTGCCGAGGACCAACTCTCGCCGAACGGCACGGTCCGGGTGCGCGACGCCGTCTGGCGGGCTACCACCAACCGAGCCACCCCGGTGGAGCCCGGCGGCCCGATCCGGGTGGTCGGTGTCGATGGCCTGTGGCTGGAGGTCGAGCCCACCGAGGGCGCGGCCCGCGACTACCGCCGTCGCTGATCTGCTGTCGCTCCGGTCGGAGCGGACCATCGGTCGGCTGGCCCTTGTCCGGGCCGCCACGCGCGCCGTAGGTTCGGCTTCCACGGCCCGATGACCGGGCCGAGCGACCACAGGGGGTGTGCGGATGCCGGGTGACGGCAACTTCCGGGAGTGGCAGGCGAAGGCGGCGTGCCGGGGACCGCAGGCGACGGTGTTCTACCCGCCGGGCAGTGGTGAGCGTCGGGACGAGAAGCGTGCCCGGGAGCTCCGGGCCAAGGCCATCTGTGACCGGTGCGTCGTGGCCGGTCGGTGCCTGGAGTTCGCCGTGGACCGTGGTGAGTCCCACGGCATCTGGGGCGGCACCAACGAGTCCGAACGTCGGGTCCTGATCGGGTCCTGACCTCGTCGATCGCCGGGTGGGGTCAGGCGGCGGGCAGGCGCGGGCCGGCGATCCGGACGTCATCGCGGCGTCGGGTCACACCGGTGCCGTCCAGGTGGGCCAGCAGAGGCATGGCGTGCTTACGGGTGTTGCCGGCCGCCTCCCGGAACGCCGAGACGGTGAAGCCTCCGGGTTCGTCGGCCAGGAGTCGGGCCGCCAGGCGGGCGGCGGCCTCGATGGCCGACGCGGCGTAGAAGATCCCCTCCACCTCGACCACGTCGCCACGGCGAACCAACTCGCGTAGTTCCCCCCGGTCGACGCCATCGGGGGCCGGCGGCACGAACGGCGCGGCGGCCAGGGCAGCCACGAACGGGTGGTCGGCCAGCGGGTCGACGGCGTCGACCGGTAGGAGGCGGCCTGCCTCGACCACGGCGTCGCCCAGCAGGTTGGCGACCGCCCGTTCGAACGGTTCCAGCCCGGCCAGGTCCAGGCCCATCGGGCCGGCGGCCTCCAGCCCGGTCCGGAGGCGTTCCAGTGCTCCGTGGAGCACCCCGGGATCGACCACCCAGGTTTCGACGTCGGGCTCGCGGCGTTCACCGGTGAGGCGTTCCAGTTCGTCGACGTCCACCCAGCCCCGTTCACGGACCACCCGGTCCACCGACCGGTCTGGTCGGGCGGTCGAGGCCTTCTCGGTCGGGTCCACGTCGAGCACCTCACCGCCGCCGACCGTTTCGGACCGCCCCGACTCGCGCAGCACGAACCGGTCTCCGGGCAGCAGGGGAAGCGGGCTCGGCAGGTGGATCCGGACCGATCCCTCGGCGCCGGGTTCCAGCGCGTCGGGGCCCAGGATCCGCATCCGGACCGGGTGCTCGCCCGAACCCAGGTAGACGACGTGGGCGCCGCGCCGTGACACCGGGTGGTCGAGCCGGTCGAGCACCTGCAGCGATGCGTCGAACACCGTGGTGTGGTGCCACTGGCCGGACCTGACCAGCACGTCACCCCGTACCACCTCGTCGTGGGCGGCGCCCACCAGGTTCACCGCACACCGGCTTCCCGGTGGCAGTCGACGGTGCCCGGCGTGGTGGTTCTCCAGTGACCGGACCCGTACCGCGGCACCCGCCGGGTGGATGGCCAGTTCGTCGTCGACCTGCAGGGAGCCTCCGGACAGCGTGCCGGTCACCACGGTGCCTGCCCCCTTTGCCGAGAAGGCCCGGTCGATCCACAGCCGGGGCCGGCCGTGGTCGACCGCGGTGGGCGTGGCGGCCACCAGGTCGTCCAGTGCGGCCCGAAGGTCGTCGAGCCCCACCCCGGTGGGAGCATCGGTGGCCACCACCGGGGCACCGTCCAGGAACGTGCCCTCCACCTGCTCGGCGATCTCCAGGCGGGCCAGGTCCACCAGGTCGTCGTCGGCCGGGCCCACCTTGGTCAGGGCGACCAACCCGTGGGTGATGCCCAGGAGTTCGAGGATCCGGAGGTGTTCCTCGGACTGGGGCTTCCAACCCTCGGTGGCCGCCACCACGAACAGGCAGGCGTCCACGGCGCCCACCCCGGCCAGCATGTTCTTGAGGAACCGCACGTGGCCGGGGACGTCGACCAGGGACAGGGCGGCTCCCGACGGCAGGGTGGTGGCGGCGAACCCCAGGTCGATGGTCAGGCCCCGGGCCTTCTCCTCGGCGAAGCGGTCGGGGTCGGTACCGGTGAGGGCCTCGACCAGCGTCGACTTGCCGTGGTCGACGTGGCCGGCCGTGGCGACGACGTGCACGGGGTCAGTGCCCGGCGACGGGCGTGGGAGCGGGGGCGAGGCCGGCGATGGCCGCGGCGACCACGCCGTCGTCGTCTGGATGGACGGTCCGCAGGTCCAGCACCGTGGCATCGTCGGCCACCCTGGCCACCAGCGGTGGGCTGCCGGCCCGTAGCTCGGCCACCCGGTCACCGGCCAGCACCAGCCCCGCCGATGGGATCTCCACGCCGGGCAGCGTCCCCCCACCGGGCACGGCCACCGTGTCGGCGGCCAGTTCCGGGGCGATCCGTGTGGCCCGGGCGCGGAGTTCGTCGACCGGGGTGGTGGCCATCGCCCAGAACGGGATGGCCCGCCCGTCACGGGCCAGATAGGCCAGTGCCAGGTCCTGGAGCGACCGCAGTACGAGGCTGCCCGGCCGCAGGGCCCGGGCCAGGGGGTGGGCGGCGCACGCCGCCACCAGGTCGGCCCGCCCGGCGATCACCCCGGCCTGGGGCCCGCCCAGCAACTTGTCGCCCGAGAAGGTCACCAGGGCCGCGCCGGCCTCCAGGGTCTGGCGGGCCGCCGGCTCACCGGCCAGCCAGGCGGGAGGGCCGTCGTCCAGCCACGGGCAGGCGCCGTCCAGGAGGCCCGACCCGATGTCGGCCACCACCGGCACGTCGAGGCCGGCCAGTTCGGCCACCGCAGCGGTCTCGGTGAAGCCCTCGATCCGGTAGTTGGACCGGTGGACCGACAGGGTGAGGGCCACGTCGGGATGGGTGGTCACGGCCGACGAGAAGTCGTCGATGCGGGTCCGGTTGGTGGTCCCCACCTCGATCAGGTGGGCCCCCGACTGGACCATGACGTCGGGGATCCGGAAGCCACCTCCGATCTCCACCAACTCGCCACGCGACACCACCACGCCCCGGCCAGCGGCCAGGGCAGCCAGCACCAGGAGGACCGCCGAAGCGCAGTTGTTGACCACCATGGCTGCCTCGGCACCGCACGCCCGGGCCAGCAGGGCCGGCGCCCGGTCCTGGCGGGAACCCCGGGAGCCGCTGGCCAGGTCGAACTCCAGCGAGGTGTAGCGCTGTTCGCCACCCAGTGGCGGGTTCCACGGGGCCCGGCCGAGGTTGGTGTGCAGCAGTACGCCGGTGGCGTTGACCACGTCGGTCAGGAGGGCCCGTGCGGTGCCTTCGGCGAGGTCGCGGGCCCGCCGTTGGGCATCGGCCGGGTCACCGGCCGCCACGGCGTCGGCCACCGCGGTCCTCGCTGCGTCGACCAGCAGGGGATGGGGCAGGCCGGTGTCGGCCAACGACCGGGCCAGCCGGTCGATGCTGGGCGGCCTGCTTCCGGGGGTCGGGTCCCCGGGGGGCGGGTCAGAGGAGGGAGGCATGATGTCGCGAGGATAGGTGGGACGCCCCCGCCGGGCTCTCCCGAGGGGACGGACCTAGCATGCGGCCGTGCTCCTGATCCTGTTCCTGGTGTTCGTGGTGACCCCGATCGTGGAGTTGGCCGTCATCGTGCAGGTGGCGGGCTCGACCGGGGTGATGAACACCATCGGGCTGCTGGTGCTGGTCAGCGTGGTCGGGGCCTGGCTGGTCCGTCGTGAGGGGCTGGGCATCCTGCGCCGGGCCCAGCGGGAGGCGGCCGCCGGGAGGATCCCGGGCCGGGAGATGGTCGACGGCCTGCTGGTGCTGGGTGCCGGTGCCCTGATGCTCACCCCGGGCTTCGTGACCGACGCGGTGGGCCTGGCGTTGTTGTTCCCGCCGACCCGGGCCCTTGTTCGGGCCGTGGCAACCCGGCGCTTCACCCGTTCGGTGGCTGATGGGCGGACCACGTTCACCTACGGCTGGCGGGGTGGGGCGACGCCGGGGGACGGGGTGCTGGACGCCGACTCGTGGGAGGACGGGTCCGGGGAACCGGGCCGGCTCGACGGCTGAGGCCGACCCCCGACCGGTGGATCAGGCTCCGGCGGCGTCCAGGGCGTCTTCGGCGGCGGCCAGCAGGCGGGCGCTGCACCCGGCCATGTCCACTGGTGGGGCTGCCTCGGTGACGATGCGTTCCACGATCTCCCGGTAGGCGTCGGCCGCCGGGCCCTCGCCGAGGGCGATGGGACGACCGGTGTCACCACCGGTGGCCACCGCCCCGTCCAGCGGGATGCTGCCCAGGAGCGGGGACCCGATCTGGTCGGCCAGGGCCTCGCCTCCACCGGCCCCGAACAGTTCGTGCCGGCTGCCGTCGGGGGCCACGTAGGCCCCCATGTTCTCGATCACCCCGGCGATGCGCAGGTAGTTGGCCCGACCCATGTTGGCCACCCGGATGGCCACCTTCTGGGCGGCCAGCGCCGGGGTGGTCACGACCAGCATCTCGGCCTGCGGGAGCATCTTGGCCAGGCCCATCTGCACGTCGCCGGTGCCCGGGGGCATGTCGATCAGCAGGTAGTCCATGGGGCCCCAGGCCACGTCCTCGCAGAAGTGCTGGACGGCCCGGTTCAGGATCAGGCCCCGCCACATGAGGGCCGACTCCTCGTTCTCGACCAGGAAGCCCATCGAGACGACCTTCACCATGCCGGCGCCCATGGGGACCTCGATGGGCGAGATCTTGCCCACCTCGGGCGAACCACCGAGGCGACCCTCGACGCCCAGCATCCGGGGCACCGAGAAGCCCCAGATGTCGGCGTCCATCACCCCGACGGTCATTCCACGGGTGGCCAGGGCAGCAGCCAGGTTGACGGTCACCGACGACTTGCCGACCCCGCCCTTGCCGGAGGCCACCATGAGCACCCGGGTGGTGGCCGGGACCTCGGTGTCGGGGGCGTTGCGGCTCACGTTGAACCGGGCCCTGGACATGGCCGTGGCCTTCTCCTCGGCGGTGAGCTCGTCCCACGAGAGGTGGACCGACGACACGCCCGGCAGGTCGGCCACCCGGGCCCGGACGTCGCGTTGGATCTGGGCCCGTAGTGGGCAGCCCGAGGTGGTCAGGGCGATGGTCACGTCGACCCGGCCGTCGTCGTCGATGGCCACTGCCCGGGCCATGCCCAACTCGACGATGTCGGTACCCAGTTCCGGGTCGATGACCCCGCGGAGGACGCCCATCACGTCATCGGTCGTCGGGCCCGAAGTGGCATGTGGCGTCTCGGCCATGCCCCCATGCTACGGGCCCAGTTCCCGGGGACGGGTCCGGGGACCGCCCGGGAGGACCGGATCGGTGACCGGTGGGTACAATGCGGGTACTGCCGACCACCGGAGTCCCGGGAGGAATCGATGATCACGTTGACCGACGACGCCACCACCAAGGTGGGCCAGCTCATTTCCAGTGAGTCCGAGGAGGGCCTGGCCCTGCGGGTCGCCGTTCGTCCCGGGGGATGCTCCGGCTTCAACTACGAGATGTACTTCGATACCGAGCGGGCCGACGACGACCTCGAGGAGGCCTTCGGCGAGGTCCGGGTGGTGGTCGACCCGTCCAGTGCCCAGTTGCTGGAGGGTGCCACGCTGGACTACAAGGACGGCCTGAACGAGGCCGGGTTCTCGATCGACAACCCCAACGCCCAGCGCACCTGCGGCTGCGGCCAGTCCTTCAGCTGAGCAGTTTCGGCCGGGTGACCGGTCAGATGGCCGTCCGCAGGGCGGCCGCCACCTCGGTGGCATCCATCGTGTAGTGCAGCGCCGAGGTGATGGTCCCGTCGGCGTCGGCCACCACGAGGCTCGGCTCGAACGTGAGCCCGAGGGCCGAGATCACCGGGGTGGTCGAGAAGTCCCCTCCGTCGGGGGCGACGTAGACCTCGGCGTGCACCGCCGTCCATGCCTCGGAGCGCACCCGGAGCGCCGATCGCAGTAGCCCGATGGTCGGGCCACACACGTCGGACTGGCAGAACCGCGGGGTGGACACCAGCAGGGCCACCGGGCCCGGACGTCCGAGGGCATCGGCCACGGTGTGCCCGTGGAACTCGCACGGTCCGTTGGGAGCGGTGCAGATCGGTTCGATGCCCGCAGGGTCGGTCTTCGTCGGCGTGGCCACCGCGGGGAGGCGGTCACCCACCTGCACGAGGTCGGTCTGGTCGGCATCGACCACCCGGAGGTGGTGCGGATCGGTCCCGCCGTCCGGCCCGCTGCCGGTCTGGCCGTCGGCCTCCAGGTGCACGACGTAGTCACCGGGTTCGTCGACCTGGAACACCAGGGGGAAGTAGGGGGTGGCATGGTCACCGCCGTGGCGGGCCACGCGGTGGGTGGCGATCACCTCGCCACCGACTCCCGGCTGCCGGATGGTCAGGTCCAGGTGCTCGGGGGCATGGTCCAGGGGCCAGCCGTCCGAGCCGAGGAGCACGTAGGGCGCCCGCTGGAGGGAGCCGGCCACCAGGGTGCTGGGTGCCCCGTAGCCGTCGGCGAACCGGGCCCCCAGCCGCCAGGTCGTCGGATCGGATGGGCCGTGGCTCGTGGTGGTTGCCATGGCCGAACCAGCGGAACGGCCGCCGCCGCATGCCGCGAGCAGGGTTCCGGCGGCCAGGCCGGCCAGGACCCGGCGACGACCCGTGTCCGCCGGCCGGCCGTCTGCGGGTACCTGCATGGTCGGTGACGGTATCGGTGAACGGGCACACTCCCGGGATGGAAGCGTCACCCCCGGAGCCCCCGACGGTCGGCCCCCCCGTGTCGTTGACCGTCGACGGCCGGGTCGTCGAGGTGGCCGACGACGGCGGCACCCTCCTGGAGGCCCTCCGGGGTCCGCTGGGGTGCCGGTCGGTGAAGGACGGTTGCAGCCCCCAGGGCCAGTGCGGCTGCTGCACGGTGCTGGTCGACGGCCAGCCCCGGGTGTCGTGCGTGACGCCGTTGCGCCGGGTGGCCGGCCGGTCGGTGGTCACGCTGGATGGCCTGCCCGACGGCGAACTGGAACGATGGGCCGACGCGTTCTGTGCCACCGGTGGCAGCCAGTGCGGCTTCTGCACGCCCGGCATCATCCTGCGATTCGCCGGCCTGGAGGCCACGACGCCGGTCGATGCCGACGGGGACCGCGTCCCACCGGACCGGGACCGGGCCGGGAGGGCCCTCCACGCCCACCTCTGCCGGTGCACCGGGTGGCAGACGGTGCTCGATGCCTGGGAGGTGGCCGTCGACATCGCTCCGGCTTCCGGTAGTGGTCAGGCCGACCGGGACGCCGCGGCCCGGCGGGCCACCCTCGAGGGGCGGAGTCCCCAGGTGGTGGGCCCCGACGTGGTGGTCGGTCGTGGTGGCTTCGCCGCCGACACGGCCCCCACCGGTGCCCTGGTTGCCGTGCCCGGGGACGGACCGTTCGATGATCCCGACTCATGGGTGGTGGCCGACACGCTGGCTGGGGCCCGTCGGGCTGCCGGCAAGGTCCAGGGTCGGAGGACCACCGCCGAGGTGGTGCCACCCGTCGACCGGCCGGCCGGCGAGTGGGACGCCGTACTGCGTACCCCGTGGGTGGAGCCGGCCCCGCTGGAGACCGATGCCGCATGGTGCTCCCCCGGGGGACGGCCGGTCGGACCGCTGGCCAACGGCGGGGCCTTCGGAGCCAAGGTCGACTCACCGCTGCCCGCCGTGGCCCGGGCCCTGGCCGACGCCCACGGGTCGTCGGTGCTGGTCGCCCCGTCCCGTGAGGACACCGTCCGGTTCGGCGCCAAGCGCCCGCCGGTGGCCGGCGGCGCCTCGGCGGACGGAACGGGCGTGCTGCGGGTGGCCCGGACGCCGGGCATCGCCGAGGCGGTGGCGTCGGTGGCGCCGGGGCTCCAGGTCGTCGAGGTTGACGTGGCCGGGCCACCCACGTCGGTCGCCGTGCGGGCCGCCGGCTGGGCCGAGGCCGTGGTGCTGCTCACCGGTGCCGGAGCGTTGGTCCCCGGTCAGGCCATCGTGTCCCCCGACGGGGCGGAGTCGACGGCCGTCGTCGACGACGAGGGCATTCGGGTCACCGTGCGGTGTGGCGACCCACTCGATGGTGTGGTGCTGCGGTCGTACTGCATCGGTGCCGCCCACATGGCATGGAGCTGGATCACCGCCGAGGGCCTGTCGGTCGACGCCGCCGGCACGGTGCACGACCTGACCGTGCGGTCCTTCGGCATCGTCCGGGCGACCGAGACGCCGCCCATCACCGTGGAGGTGCTCCCCGACGATGGGCCGCCGGTGAACGGGTCCGATGCCGTGTTCGCCGCGGTGGCCGCCGCCACGTGGGTCCATCGGGGGAGCCCAGCCGACCTGCCGACCGGATAGGCCGACCGGATAGGCCGAC
>CAYWBE010000042.1:0-10849 GCA_964456295.1 uncultured Candidatus Nemicrothrix sp. | reverse complement strand
ACGCCCTCGACCGCGAGGTGGCGGGGCGCAAGGTCAAGACCGTCGAGGCCGCGTCGATGGCCGTCCTCGGCCACTACCGCAACCGCAGGCAGTTCACCAGTCGCCTGGAGGGCCGCAAGCTCGGTCCGGTCCGCCGCATGGGCCTGCTGCTCGTCTCCGAACTCGACGACGGCCAGTTGCTGGTCATCAAGTTGGGTCCCGGGGCGCAGATGCGTCGCAACGCGGCCCGTGACGCCGTGGAGCCGGGCACCGAGATCACCGTCACCTTCACCGTGGGTGGGCACCTCCGGCTGGTCGATCCGTCCGGCGGGACCGAGGTGTGCGTGATCAGCGGTGAGGACCTGGTGGCTGAGTTCCCCCAGGTGGCGGCCATGGGTATGGACCCGGCTGGCGAGATGATTCCGTGGACGTCCTTCGGAGGTCAGGTGCTGGCCCGGAGCATGCCGCTCAAGGACCTGCTGTGCGACCCCTCGATCGTGGTCGGCGTGGGCGACGTCTATTCCGACGAGATCCTGTTCCACGCCGGCCTCCGTCACGACCGGCTGTCCGACAGCCTCTCGCACCAGGAGGTCCGACGCCTGCACGGTGCGCTCATCCAGGTGGTGAACGACGCCATCAAGTACCGGGGGAGCGACATCGAGGAGCGGCCGTTCCGGGACCTGTACGGGGATCCCGGGGTGTACGGCGACCATCTGGCGGTGTACGGCCGGGCCGGTGCGCTCAGCCAGCGGAACCGGACCCCGATCCAGCGGATCAAGTACAAGGGTTCCTGGACGTACTTCTGCGAGACCCAGGTCTGACCCGGTCCGCCCACTGAGGCCGCGAGGTCCGGTGGGGCCGGTCCGTCCACGGGCGCGCGACCGCGCGGTCCGGTGCGCGCCTAGGGTGGCGCCATGGCGAATGACACGGGTGTGATTCCCGGCGGACGGTGGCGTGCTGGTTCGGGTCCGATGGTCCGGGAGGTGGGCACCCCGTGTTCCTGAAGCGGCTCACCATCAAGGGGTTCAAGTCGTTCGCCGATTCGGCCATCCTGGAGATGGAACCCGGGGTGACCGTCGTGGTCGGCCCCAACGGCAGCGGCAAGTCCAACGTGGTGGACGCCATCGCCTGGGTGCTGGGTGCGCAGGCACCGAGCGCCGTCCGCTCCCAGAAGATGGACGACGTCATCTTCGCCGGCACCTCGACCAGGGCCGCCCTCGGCCGGGCCGAGGTCTCGCTCACCATCGACAACTCGTCGCGCCATCTGCCGGTCGAGTTCAACGAGGTCACCATCACCCGCACCCTGTTCCGGAGCGGTGACAGCGAGTACTCGATGAACGGGGCGCCGTGCCGGCTGCTCGACATCCAGGAACTGCTCTCCGACGTGGGTGTGGGTCGACAGCAGCACGTCATCATCTCCCAGGGCCAGATCGACGCGGTGCTCAACGCCCGCCCCGAGGATCGCCGCAGCATCATCGAGGACGCCGCCGGGATCCTGAAGTACCGGCGTCGCAAGGAGAAGGCGCAGCGCCGACTCCGCTCCACCGAGGCCAACCTGGATCGCCTGTCGGACCTGCTGCGCGAGGTGCGCCGCCAGTTGCGGCCGCTCGAGCGTCAGGCTGATGCCGCCCGCCGCCATGGTGATCTGCTCGACGAACTCACGGCCCTACGCCTCCACCGGGCCGGGCGCGAGCTGGCCGGCCTCCGGACCCGGGCCCGCGACGAGGCCGAGAACCGGTCCACGCTGGCCGCCGCCGAGTCCACGCACACTGCGGCGCTGGCCCGCTTCGACGGCGAGGTGGTGGCCGCCGAGACCGAACTGGCGGCCCGGGGTGGCGACGACCTCGGTGACCGGCTGGTCCGCCTGGAGGCGCTGAGGGAGCGGGGTCGTGGGATCCGGGCCGTGCTGGTCGAACGCCTCCGTGGCCTGGAGCGGGACCGCTCGGCGCTGGTCTCCCAGCAGGTCGTGGTGGGCCTGGAGGCTGAACTGGAACGCTCCGAGGCCGAGATGGTCCGGCTGGACGCCGAGGCCGAGGACCTGGCCCCCGAGGCCGAGCGTCTCGCCCTGGCCGAGACTGAGCTGGCCGCCGATCGGGCGGCCTTCGAGATGGACTGGTCCGAGGGCGTGCCGGCCCTCGGTGGCCACGCGGCCGAGGCCCGGGGCGAACTCGGTGTCCTGCGGGCATCGGTGGCCCAGATGGGCAACGAGCGTGAGCGTCTGGCCAGCCGCCTGACCGCGCTCGACGAGGCCTCCGGGCGGCTCGATGCAGAGGCCGATCGGCTCCGGGCCGAGTTGTCGGTGGGTGAGACGGCCGAGGAGCCGTTGGTGGCCGAGGTGGCGGTCGCCGAGTCCCGGGCGCACGACGCTGCGGTGCGGCGCAACGCCGGGTGGGAGCGGGTGGTGGCCGCCGAGGCCGAGGTCCGGACCGCATCGGCCAGCGTCGAGGCGCTCGCCCTGGCCCTCGACGAGGCCCGGTCCCGGGCCGGTGCCGAACATCTGGCGGGGATCGACGGGGTGCTCGGCACCCTGCTGGACCTCGTGGAGGTCGACGAGGGGTATGAATCCGCCTTCGAAGCAGCTGCCGGTTCGGCGTTGGACGCTGTGGTGGTCCGGGGCCCCGAGCATGCACGCGACGCGTTGCGGGCCCTCGAGGAGGGACGCCTGTCGGCCGCCGTGCTGGCCCTCGGCGTCGGTGTGGCGCCTCTGGTGGCCCCATCGGTCGGTTCCCCGGTGCGCCCCCACGTCCGGGCCCGGCGGGACGTCGACGGTGCGGTCGCCGGCGTGGACGGCCTGTTGGATCGGCTGCTCGGCCACGCCGTCCTGGTCGATGCCTCCCTGGTCGAGGCGGTGGACCTGGCCCTGCAGCACCCCGAGGCCGTCCTGGTGACCCCGTCGGGGGACCGGTTCGGACCTTCGGGCTGGCGGGTCGGCGGCGATGGCCGGGGAGCCACCGGGGCGGCCCTGGCCGAGGCTGAGGCACGGTTGGCGGCTGCTGGCATCGAGCAGGTCGATGCCGCGGCGGAGTTCGACCGCTGCGAGCAGGGGACCACGCAGGCCGATGACGAGGTGGCCCGTCGCAACCGGGCGTTGGACGAGCACGACGGCCGGTTCATCGCAGCGACCGAGGCGTTGCAGCGGCTCCAGGTGGAACGCCGTGACCTGGCGACCGAGGCCGAGGGCCTACGGACCCGGGTCGGCGAGTTGGACCAGCGGCTGGCCGACCACGGTCAACGGGTCGCCGAACTGGATGAACGGCTCCCGTCGCTGGAGGCCGACGAGGAGGCCTCCGTGGAGGCTGGTCGACGGATGAACGCCGCCCGGGCGTCGTTGGAGGAGCGGGCGGCCACCATCGGGGCGTCGCGTACCGGCCATGACGTCCGGGTTGCCGAGGTCATGGGCCGACGGACCGTGGTGGGTGCCCGGGTCGTCGACCTGAGGGCCCGACTGGGGCAGTTGACCGACGAGCGGGCGGCCGTGGCCGCCCAACGGGGTGACCTCGAGGGGCGGGAGGCCATCACCGGCCGACTGGTCGAGGCGGTCGACGTCCGCATGGCCGCGCTCGATGTCCGGCTCGAGACGTTGCGTGAGCACCGGCGTCAGCAGTCCGAGCGGGTGCGGGCCGTGGCCGCGCGGCTCGATGGCCTCCGGCGGCAGCGCACCGAGGCGGAGACCTCGTTGCGCGAGACCCGGGAGCGGCAGTCCCGGCTCGAGATCGAACGGGCCGAGACCCGGATGCGGATCGAGAACGTGACGGCCACCATCCGCTCCGAGTTCGACAGGGAGCCCGAGGCGGCCATCGATGCGCCCTCCCCGGTGCTCCCCGACGGGGTGATGGCGGCGGCCCGGATCGCCGAGCTGGAACGCGAACTCAAGTTGATGGGCCCCATCAACCCACTGGCCCTCGCCGAGTTCGACACGTTGAAGGAACGCCACGAGTTCCTCCAGGAGCAGCTGGACGACATCCGGTCCACCCGCAAGGAACTCCGCAAGGTCATCCGGTCGGTCGACGAGGAGATCGTGTCGGTGTTCGCCGCGGCCTTCGCCGAGGTCTCGACCCACTTCACCGACCTGTTCGAGTCGCTGTTCCCCGGCGGTCAGGGGCGGTTGCGCCTCACCAACCCCGACGACCTGCTGGAGACCGGCGTCGAGGTCGAGGCCCGCCCCTCGGGCAAGAACGTGAAGAAGCTCTCGCTGCTGTCCGGTGGTGAACGGTCGCTGACCGCCCTGGCCTTCCTGTTCGCCGTGTTCCGGAGCCGGCCGTCGCCCTTCTACGTGATGGACGAGGTCGAGGCGGCCCTCGACGACGTCAACCTCCACCGCTTCCTCGGCCTCGTGGACCAGTTCCGGGACGATGCCCAGCTGGTGATCGTGAGCCACCAGAAGCGGACGATGGAGGCTGCCGACTGCCTCTACGGGGTCTCCATGGCGCCCGGAGGATCGTCCAAGGTGGTCAGTGAGCGGGTCGAGGCAGCCCGGATCGCCGAACGTCTCGGCGTCCTGGCCAACGGCTGACCCACCCCCGGAACGGGGTGCCCGCGCCCCGACAGTGACGGGCACCGGAGTACCGTCGTCGTCGTGCGCATCCTCGTGGTCGACGACGAGGCCGACCTGCTCGACGCCCTGTCCCGTGGCCTCCGCCGCGAGGGCTACGCGGTGGACACCGCCGATGACGGTGAGGAGGCCCTGGCCAAGGCCTCGTGGACCCCGTACGACCTGATCTGCCTCGACCTGACCATGCAGGGGATCGACGGCCTCGAGGTCTGTGCCCGCCTCCGGGCCGAGCCGCCGGGCGGGGTGGCGCCCCGGATCCTGATGTTGACGGCCCGGGACACCCTCGAGGATCGGATCCGCGGCCTGGACGTGGGGGCCGACGACTACCTGGTCAAGCCGTTCGCCTTCGACGAGCTGACGGCCCGGATCCGGACCCTGCTCCGGCGTGATCCGGGCCGGTCCGGTGCGGTGCTGGAGGTGGGTGACGTGGTCGTCGACACGGCCCGGCACCGGGCCCACCGCGCCGGTCGGGACCTCGGCCTCACCGCCAAGGAGTTCGCCGTCCTCCGGTACTTCATGAGCCGGCCCGGCGAGGTCATCTCCCAGGAACAGCTCCTCGACCACGTATGGGACGAGCACGCCGACCCGTTCACCAACACGGTGCGGGTCACGGTCGGCACGTTGCGTCGCAAGTTGACGGTGGACGACGAGGATCAGGTGCTCGAGACGGTGGTGGGTTCGGGCTACCGACTGTCCGATCCCGGTCCCGGTGACCGACCGGCCGACGGGGCAGCTCGGTGAACCGCTCGGGGGTGGGCCTGGCCGACCGGATGCCCGACCGGTTCGGCAGCCTGCGGACGCGGCTGGCCCTGCTCTATTCGATCGTCCTGTTCGTGCTGGCCGCCGTCATGGTCGGCGCCATCTACCTGGGGCTGTCCCGGGCGCTGTCCGATGAGCCCATGTCCCGCCTGGCCCGCTTCGAGCAGTTGGCCACCGACGTCCCCCGGGTCGCCGATGCCGAGCCGACCACGCTGGTCCCCGATGAACGGCCCGATCGACCGTGGCTGGTGGTCTTCGAGGAGGAGGTCAACCGTCGGGCCCTCGAGCGACTCCGGGCGTACTCGTTCACGGCGCTGGCCGGCCTGTTCCTGGGAAGCCTGCTGGTGGGTTGGTACGTGGCCGGCCTGGTGCTGCGCCCTATCGGCCGGATCTCGGCGGTGGCCCGGGAGATCACCGCCACCGACCTCTCCCGGCGCATCGACCTGGGTGGCCCGTCCGACGAACTCCGGGACCTGGCCGACACGTTCGACGAGATGCTGGGCCGCCTCGATCGGTCGTTCGAGGGGCAGCGCCGGTTCGTGGCCGAGGCATCCCACGAACTCCGGAATCCGCTGGCCGTGTTGCGGACCAATCTGGACGTGGTCATGGCCGACCCGGAGGCCGGACCGGAGGACTTCCGGGCGGCCGGGGTGGTCGCCCTCCGGGCCGCCGAGCGGATGTCGGTCCTGGTGGACGACCTGTTGCTGTACGCCCACCACGAACGTCCGGACGCCACCCGCGAGCCCCTGGACCTGGCCGTGGTGGTGGGCGAGACGGTCGAGGACTTCGGGGCAGCCGCCGATCGTGCGGGCGTCGCCCTGGGCCTGGCGGACCGGAGCGGCCTGGACGTGCTGGCCGATGCGGCGGCCGTGCGACGTGCGGTGGCCAACCTCCTGAGCAACGCCATCCGGGTGTCCGACGAGGGTGGATCGGTCCGGGTGGCGACCGGCGGCGACGAGGACCTGGTGTGGGTGTCGGTCGTGGACGACGGGCCCGGCATTCCAGCCGAGCATCTGGACCATGTGTTCCAGCGGTTCTGGCGGGGTGACCGGGCCTCGGCCCGTGAAGCCGGGCGGTCGGGCCTCGGTCTGGCCATCGTCCGTCAGATCGCCGAGGGCCACGGGGGCCGGGCCACCGTCCGGTCGATTCCGGGGGAGGGGGCGACCTTCACGGTGTGGCTGCCCCGGTACGTGGACCGTGTGGTGAACCGCCGGGACCGGGCCTGACCGGTGTCACGGAGTCCCATCGGCCGGAAGTGGGACCGGCCCGTCTACCGTCTCGGCCATGGTTGACGATCACGTGCCCTCGGACCCGACGGGGCCGCGCCCGGTCGATCGACGGAGCACCGAAGTGGGTGGCCGGGCCGGCACCCGTTCCCCCTCCGAGGTCGACGAGTCCTCCTTCCCGGGTCTCCTTCCCGCTCCCGTGCCACCCATCGAGCCACCGGTCCGGCTCAGCGCACGGGTGCTGGTCGGCCTGTTCGCCGTGGCCGTGGTCGTGGCGGCCCTGGTTGCCGGGGTGGTGGCCGGGTGGCTGATCCGGGGCGATGACGGCGGTGGGGCGTCCTCGGCGGCCGACGGGTCGACCGGGGTGTCCGTCGAGTTGGTGGCCGACCTGGTGGAGCGGGTACTGGCCGGTGAGCCGGCGGGCCTGACCGTCGACGAGGTTCGGGAACTGCTGGCCGGTGAGATCGGCGCCGCGGGGTCCGCTACGGGCCTCTCTCGCGATGAGGTGGAGGCCATCGTCGCCGAACGCGTCGCCGGGACCGAGGGCCTCGGGACCGACGAGGTGGCATCGATCGTGTCCACGGTGGTCGCTGAGAGCGCCGGGCTGGACCAGGCCGAGGTGGAGGTCGTGGTCGGCCGGCTGGTCGCCGAGTCGGCCGGCATGTCGGCCGCCGAGGTGGAGGCACTGGTGGCCCGGTTGTTCGCCGAGGCGCCGGTCGACGACTCGGGCGACGAGCCGGTGGTGGCCGTGGCCGACGCCCTACGCGACACGGTGGTCCTGGTCACGGCGGTCGACAAGGGCCACGGCTCGGGCATCGTGTTCGACGCGGCCCGGATCGTCACCAACGCCCACGTGGTGGATGGCGCCGACGAGCTGTCGGTGACCCTCCCGAGTGGCCGTGAGGTTTCCGCGGTGGTGGTCGGTTCCGACGTGCGGCGGGATGTCGCGGTGCTGGAGCTGGTCGAACCGGTCGACGAGCTGGTGCCGGCCGTCTTCGCCTTCAGCGACGACCTCCGGGTAGGGCAGTTGGCCGTCGCGGTCGGCAGCCCCTTCGACCTGGACCAGACGGTCACCTCGGGCATCGTGAGCGCCCTTGGGCGGGTCATCGACTCCTACGGATGCGAGTCGGGGGTGGGCGCTGACTGTGCCGGCGTCGCCATGATCCAGACCGATGCCCCGATCAACCCCGGCAACTCCGGTGGGCCACTGGCCGACCGCGAGGGTCGGGTCATCGGCATGAACACGTCGATCCGGAGTGGCGGCGTCTTCGTCGGCGGGAACATCGGCCTGGGATTCGCCCTGCCCAGCGACACGGTGGTCCTGGTGGCCCGGCGCCTGATCGCCGGCCAGCCGGTGGGTACGGCCTGGTTGGGCATCCGCGGCGAGTCCCCGACCGACGGCAGTCCCGGTGCGGTCATCGTGGAGGTCATCGAGGGGTCTCCGGCCCATGCGGCGGGCCTGGCCGAGGGGGATCGGATCTTCCGGTCCGACGGCCGGGTCATCCGGGACATGCCGGCCCTCCGGGCCGACATCCAGATCCGCCTCCCGGGTACGTCGGTCGACCTCCAGGTGGACCGTGGCGGCGAGATCGTCTCGATCGAGGTGGACCTGGGAGCCCTGGACGACCAGTTCACCGATCCGACCCGGGACCAGGATGGGGCACAGGACGGGGACGGCTCGCCGGGAGGCGCCGAGGACTGATCAGGGGTCGGGGAGCCCACCGGTAGCCTCCCCGACCATGGGTCTCCGTTCACGCCTCGGTCGCGCCCGCGACGCCTGGTCCACGCACCTGGCCGTGGTCCGGGCGTCCGAGGTGGTCGACGAGCGGACCTGGCAGGACCTGGGTGACGCCCTCCTACTGGCCGACGTCGGGGTGGCCACGGCCGATGAGTTGCTGGCCGAGGTCCGCCAGCGGGTCGGGCGGGACGGGCTGGACGACGTCGACGGGGTGCTGGGCGCCCTGAAGGCCGTGCTGGTCGATCGCCTCGGGGGAGTGGACAGGACCCTGGCCCACGGTGGGCACCCGTCGGTGTGGCTGTTCGTCGGCGTCAACGGGGTGGGCAAGACGACCACCATCGGGAAGCTGGGTGGCCGGGAGGCCACCGCAGGGCGCTCCGTCGTGTTCGCCGCGGGCGACACGTTCCGGGCCGCGGCGGCCGACCAGTTGGCCATGTGGGCCGACCGGGTCGGTGCACCGGTGGTGCGGGGCGCCGAAGGAGCCGATCCGGGGTCGGTGGTGTTCGATGCCGTCGAGCACGCGGCGGCCCGGGGAGCCGACCTCGTCCTGGCCGACACCGCGGGTCGGGTCCACACGCGGTCGAACCTGATGGACGAGTTGGCCAAGGTGCGGCGGGTGGCCGAGAAGGGGTCGGGGACCGTCACCGAGACGCTGCTGGTCATCGACGCCACCACTGGTCAGAACGGCCTGGTCCAGGCTCGCCAGTTCGCGGAGGCGGCCGATGTGACGGGGATCGTGCTGACCAAGTTGGATGGGTCGGCCCGGGGCGGCATCGTGGTCGCCGTGCAGGAGGACCTGGGGATCCCGGTGAAGCTGGTCGGCGTCGGTGAGGGCGCGGACGACCTCGTGGAGTTCGACCCGGTGGAGTTCGTGGATGCCCTGTTCGCCACCGAGGTGGCGGCCTGACCGCCCGTCCCTTCCAGTGCCCCTGATGGAACCCGCGATGGGAAGCAGCACGTGTTCGAGAGCCTGAGCAACCGGTTCGAGGGAGTCCTCAAGCGGATCCGCGGCAAGGGACGCCTCGGGCCCGACGACGTCGAGGAGTTCCTCGGCGAGCTACGGGTGGCCCTGCTGGAGGCCGACGTCCACCTGTCGGTGGTGCGGACCTTCCAGGACCGGATCCGTGAACGGGCCATCGGTACCGAGGTCAGCGGCGCGCTGAACCCGGGACAGCAGGTCGTCAAGATCGTGCTCGAGGAGCTCACCGGGGTACTGGGGGGCGAGACCCACCGGTTGGCCCACGCCCCCAGGCCTCCGACCGTGGTCCTGTTGGCCGGACTCCAGGGTTCCGGCAAGACCACCACGGCGGCCAAGTTGGCCCGCTGGTTCAAGGCCCAGGGGCGCAACCCGATGCTGATCGGTGCCGACCTGCAGCGTCCGGCGGCCGTCGAGCAGTTGCGGACGCTGGGTGGACGCATCGACGTGCCGGTGTTCAGCGAGGCCACCGACCCGGTGTCGGTCGCCCGGGCCGGTCTGGCCGAGGCGCGCAGCCTGGGTCGCGACGTCGTCATCTGTGACACGGCCGGTCGACTGGCCATCGACGACGAGTTGATGGCCGAGGTGGCCGAGGTGGCCGAGGTGCTCGAACCGCACCACACCCTGCTGGTCATCGACGCCATGATCGGCCAGGACGCCGTGAACACGGCCGAGGCATTCCATGCCCGTCTGGATCTGGACGCCGTGGTGCTCACCAAGCTGGACGGTGATGCACGTGGTGGTGCCGCACTGAGCGTCAAGGAGGTGGTGGGTCGCCCCATCGCCTTCGCGTCGACCGGTGAGGGCCTCGAGGACTTCGAGCCGTTCCATCCGGACCGCCTGGCCAGCCGGATCCTCGGCATGGGCGACGTCGAGACCCTGATCGAGAAGGCCGAGGAGAACTTCGAGCAGGCCGAGGCCGAGGCCGCTGCCAAGCGGCTCATGGACGGGACGTTCACCCTGGACGACTTCCTCGAGCAGCTCAGGGCGCTGCGGAAGATGGGGCCGTTGAGCAACGTGATGGGCATGGTCCCCGGGATGGCCCAGCAGATGAAGGGCGTCGACACCGAGGTGGATGAGCGCCGGATCGATCGGATCGAGGGGATCATCCACTCCATGACCCCCGCGGAGCGGGCCGATCCGGACGTCATCGACGGGTCCCGTCGGGCCCGGATCGCCGCTGGCAGTGGAACGCAGCCCAATGAGATCAGCCAGCTGGTCCGCCAGTTCCGGGAAATGCGCAAGATGATGAAGCAGATGGGTGGCGGAAGGGGTCCGGGTCGGAAGGGCCGCAAGGGTCGAAAGGCCGTTGGGGGCCGGACGACGGCCCGGGGTCCGGCGCCGATCGACAAGAAGAAGGGCCTCTCGTTGCCCGGGCTGGGTGACCTCCCGGGTGGTGCGCCGGCGAGCATGCCCGGCGGCCTGCACCTGCCGGGTGGGAGCCCACCGGACCGGTCGTAGTGCCGGGTCCCGGGAGGGGCCATGTCGGGCGTCACGGCGTTGATCGGGTCATCGGGGCTGGAAAACGGCGCGGATCCCGGCAGACTGGACGACCGGACGGGCGCATCACCTGCGCGTCCGCCCTCCTCACCGCCAGACCGTGCGGGGAGGTGACGAAC
>CAYWBE010000041.1:0-11023 GCA_964456295.1 uncultured Candidatus Nemicrothrix sp. | reverse complement strand
GATGAGCGGGACACCGGGACGCAGCCAGTGGGCGGTGGTGGCCTTCCTGGCCTCCATCGGCATCTCGGTGGCCTACGGCATCGACGCCTCGCTCCCGGCGTTCGACGAGATGCGGCCCGACGTGGGCCTGCCGCCGGGGTCCAACCGGATCACCCTGGCCATCACCGTCTACTTCCTGGGGATGGCCGGCGGCCAGGTCATCTACGGGCCGGTGTCGGACCGGTTCGGTCGCATGGCCACCCTGCGGTTCGGCATGGCCGTCTACGCGGCGGGCGCCGCCGGCTCGATGCTGGCCACCGACTTCGAATTCCTGCTGGCCAGCCGGGCCGTCTGGGGATTCGGGGCCTCGGCGGCCTCGCTCATGAACCTGGCCATCCTCCGGGACCTGTTCTCCGGCGACCGGATGGCCCGGATGATGTCAACCGTCTCGGCGGTGTTCCTGGTGGGGCCGGTGGTCACACCGCTGGTCGCCGAGGGGATCCTCCGGACGGCATCGTGGCGGTGGGTGTACGCCGTGGGGCTGGTGCTGGCCGCGGCGGTCGTCGTGTGGTCCACCCGGTTCGGTGAGACGCTGGCCCCCGAGGACCGACGCCCCCTGCGGGCCGGCCCCACCATCGAGGCCTTCCGCCGGGTCGTGACGTCCCGCCGCACGATCCTCTACGCCGCCACGCTGCTGTTCGTGGACGGGGCCTTCCTCATCTTCCTCGGGAGCAGCCAGCAGGTGTTCGACGTCGTCTACGGGCGGGCCGACCAGTTCGCCGTCCTGTTCGCCGCCTCGGCGGTGGTCTTCGCCGTCGGCTTCCTGCTGGTCAGCCCGGCCATCGGTCGGTGGGGCGCCCACCGGGTCGGGCTGGGGGTGCTGGCGTCGGCCATCCTGCTGGGAGCCGTCCTCCTTGGCCTGACCCTGGCCGCCGACGGCGTCCCGGGATTCTGGACGTGGTTCAGCCTCCAGGTGGTCGCCAACACGCTGCTGGCCCTGGTCACCCCGGTGGCCATATCCCTGGCCCTGGAGCCCATGGGAGACATGGCGGGGACGGCCTCGGGGGTCCTCGGCCTCGGCGGCTACACGGCGGCAGCCATTCTGGCCGCCATCGTCGGAGCACAGCTCGGCGACACCACCACGCCCTGGGCCGTGGGCATCGTGGTCTACGCCTCCATCGGGATGGTGCTGCTGATCGCTGCCGGACGGACCCCCGATCCGGCAACGGACCAGCCGGCAACGACGGCATAGGTTGCGCGCCGTGGACCTCCTCGAGATCCCGGTTCCGACCGCCAACCTGTGGCACGGCGCCCACCTCGGCGGCACCGACGCCATCGCCGTCGACCTGCCAGACGCCGACCTGGCCGACCTCGAGGAAGCGGCCATCGACCTCGCCGCCCGGGGTGTCGACCCGGTGGAGGCCACCGCCGCCGACCTGCCCCTCGGCGCCCTCGACCCGATGGTTGGCGACCTCCGCCACGAGGTACTGCACCGTCGCGGCCTGGCCCTGTTGCGGGGATTCCCGGTGGATCGTCGCTCCGTGGACGAGTTGGCCCTGATGTTCTGGGGCATCGGGCTACGCCTCGGCACCGCGGTGTCACAGAGCGTGATGGGTGAACGCCTCGGCCACGTCGTGAACGTGACCGACGTCGACCCCCACGCCCGGGCCTACCGGAACCGCTCCGAACTGGCCCCCCACAGCGATCCGGGCGACCTGCTGTCGTTCCTGTGCATCCGCCCGGCGCTGGACGGTGGAATGAGCCGGTTCGTGAGCTCGCTGGCCGTGTTCGACGAGATCCGTCGGACTCGACCCGACCTGCTGGCCGTGCTGGCCCGGGGCTTCCGGTACCACCGCTTCGGCGAACAGGGTCCCGACGACGACCCGATCACCCCCCACCACCTGCCGGTGTTCAGCGTGTGCGATGGGTTGGTGAGCGGTCGGTACGTGCCCGAGTACGTCCAGATCGCCGCCGACGAGGACCCGGCGATCGTGCTGACCGACACCGACCGCGAGGCACTCGACCTGCTTCACGCCACCACCAACCGGGCCGACCTGGCACTGGACTTCACGATGGCGGCCGGCGAAGCCGTGGTGGCCAACAACTACACCGTGTTCCACGCCCGCACGGCGTTCACCGATTCGCCGGAGCACCGACGCCACCTGCTCCGCCTGTGGCTGGCCGCCGACCCGCCCCGACCGGTGGTGCCCGAAACCCGGCAGTACCCGGGGGAGCCGGGCATCCCACCACAACCCGGGCGGACCCCCTCGTTCGCCAGCCGGTACGACGACCGGTGAACCACCGACGCGGCCTGATCGGGCCGCTGTGCATCGTGGGGGCCATGGCCCTGACCGGAACCACGGGAACGGCCCAGGCGCTGGCCCCCGACGACGTCGACCCGACGGCCATCGGCATCCTGCGGATGCTGGTCGGTGGACCGGTCCTGCTGGCCCTCGCCGCCCGGAGCATGCGGGCCTCCCGGGTCACCATCGTTCGCCTCCCCACGGCGCCGATGGTGGTCGCCGCGCTGGCCATGGCCCTCTACCAACCGTGCTTCTTCGGAGGGACGGCCCGATCCGGGGTGGCGGTGGGAACCATCGTCACCATGGCCAGCGCTCCGGTGTTCGCCGGCCTGTTGGAACCGTTGCTGGGACGTGGTCGACCCGACCTCCGGTGGACGGCGGCCACCGCGGTGGCCGTGGCCGGCGTGGTCCTGGTGGTCGGCCCGACCGGTGGGGGCGGCGGCGGTGCCCTCGGGCCGCTGCTGTCGCTGGGTGCCGGCCTGGGGTACGCCACGTTCGCCCACGCCACCAAGGAGGTGGTGGCCACCCACCCACCGACGCTCGTCATGGGCGTGGCCCTGACCGGTGCCGGGCTGCTGCTGGCCCCGACACTCCTCGTCGTCGAACTGGACTGGGTGGCCACCGGTCGGGGGGTGGGTGCCGTCCTCCACCTCGGCCTGCTGGCCACCGTGCTGGCCTACGTCCTCTACGGACGGGGACTGGCCCGCGTGCCGGTGGCCGAGACGACCACCCTGAGCCTCGTGGAACCGGTCGTCGCCGCCGCCCTCGGCCTCGTGGTGCTCGGCGAGGCGTTCTCCGGCCCGATGGCCGTGGGCGCGATGCTGGTCGGCGGCGCCCTGCTGGCCGTCGGGACGTCCCGACGGGCCACGGCAGCCTGAACCACCCACTGCGGGCCGGCCCCGACCCGGCTGGCACGCTCTGGAGATGACGGTGCACGAGGGGGTCCGGATCCCGTTCCGGGTGAAGGCCCTGATCTTCACGTTCTTCCTCAGTGCGTTCGCGGTGGTCGGCCAGATCACCATCATCGGCAAGCAGGTGTACGACCTGACGGGCAGCGAACTCCACCTGGGCCTGTTGGGCCTGGCCGAGTTCCTCCCGGTGGCGCTGCTGGCCCCGTTCGCCGGAGCGGCCGCCGACCGGTTCGACCGACGGTTGGTGTTCGGCGTGGCCATCTGCGGAGAGGTGGTGGCCTCGCTCCTCCTGTTCCTCTACGCCCGCTCCGAACCGACGTCGGTCATCCCGATCTTCGCGATCGTCCTGTTCTTCGGCCTGTGCCGGGCCTTCGCCTCGCCGGCCGGCCGGGCGCTCCCCATCGACCTCAGCCCACCCGAGGTGGTGGCCCGCGTGGTGGCCCTCAAGACCGTCGGCTACCAGGGCGGCCTGATCGTCGGCCCGATCGCCTTCGGCTTCGCCTTCGTGGCCGACGAATCCCTCCCCTACCTCCTGTCGGCCATCGCCCTGATCGCCGTGGTGGCCATCGTGGTCTTCGTCCCGTCGTCGGGAGTCCGCCGCCTGGCCAGCACCGGGGGTCGACAGGCCATCCACGACGCATTCGAGGGCCTGCGGTTCATCCGACGCAGCCCCATCCTGTTCGGGGCCATGGGCCTGGACCTGTTCGCCGTGCTGTTCGGCGGGGCGATCGCCCTGCTGCCGGCCATCGCCGAGGACCGCCTCGGGGTGGGCGCGGTGGGCCTGGGCTGGCTTCGGGCCGGCGTGGGCATCGGGGCCGGCGTGGTAGCGGTGACCCTGTCCATCCGACCCCTCCAGCACCGGCTGGGCCGCATCCTCCTGTTCGTCGTCGCCCTGTTCGGCGTGGGCACCATCGGCCTGGGCCTGACCCGCAGCTTCGCCCTGGCCTTCACGGCCATCGTGCTCCTCTCGGCGGCCGACGCCGTGTCGATGTTCATCCGCCTCACCCTGGTGCCCCTGGCCACCCCGGAGGAGATGCGAGGTCGGGTGCTGGCTGTCGAGAACGTGTTCATCGGGGCATCCAACGAATTGGGGGCTGCCGAGTCGGGCCTCACCGCGGCGTTCATGGGACTGGTCGGGGCCGTGGTGTTCGGCGGGGCGGCCACCCTGGTCGTGGTGGCCCTGTGGTGGCGCCTGTTCCCGGCACTGCGGGACATGGACACCTTCGACGAGATCCGACCATCCAGGGAGGCGATTCCATGATCCGGACCACGATCGAGCGGTGGCACGCCGTGCTACGCGGCGAGGACGACCTGGACGACCTGCTCCACGAGGACTGCGTGTTCTGGTCGCCGGTGCTGTTCCGTCCCCAGGAGGGACGGGAGATCACGAAGCTGTACCTGACCGCCGCCTCACAGGTGTTCCCCGGCGACCCGGCCGACGACGGTGCCGATCCGGCCGGCGGCAACTCGGGCTTCCGCTACACCCGGCGCATCCTCGACGGGAACCACGCGGCACTGGAGTTCGAGACGACCATGGACGGCGTGTCGGTCAACGGCGTGGACCTCATCACCTGTGATGACGACGGTCGGATCGTGGAGTTCAAGGTGATGCTGCGACCCATGAAGGCCGTCGAGGCGGTCCGCGACCGGATGGCCGCCATGCTCGAATCGCTCGGCGGCGGCTGACCTACGGGGCCCCACCAGATGGGGGCCCGACGGCATCCAGAGCGCCACGCAGCACGGCGGCCACGTCCCGACAGTGCCCGGGGGTCATGGACAGTGGGATGCGCAGGTCGCACAGCCCGGCCAGCACGGTCGACGTGGCGTGCAGGGCCTGCTCGTCGACGTAGCGCCAGTGGTCGTGACGGCTGGTGAACCCCACCGGCTCGTCCCGGCCGAACCACTTGACGTGCACCCCATGGTCGGCAACCAGCGCCACCCAGGCGACCATGGCGTCGTGGTCGGGTGGCCCACCGTCGGCACCGAGCACCGAGAACTGGATGGACGACGGGGCCGCCCCCTCGCCCTCGGGTCGTACCGGCAGGCGGATGCGGGGATCGGCGTCCAGCAGGTCGGCCAGCCGGTCGTACCGGTCCCGCCACGCGGCCACCCGGTCGTCCAACAGGGCCAGCTGCGGACGAACCACCGCGGCGGCCAGGGCCGACATGCGCATCGACAGGTTGGGCGTGGTGTACCGGTGGCGCTCCAGCACCTCATCCGGTGGTGCGGCCCCGTGCTGGCCGTAGAGCATGTACGAGCCACTCAGCAGGACGGCCCGGGCGGCCACGTCCTCGTCGTCGGTGACCAGCAGGCCCCCCTCGCCGGAGTTGACGTGCTTGAAGGACTGGGTTGAGAAGCACCCGACGGCACCGAACGTGCCGGTGGGTCGGCCCCGCCACGTGGCCCCCATGGTGTGGGCGCAGTCCTCGACCACGGTCAGGCCGTGGGCCTCGGCGACCTCGCCCACCGCTTCCAGGTCGGCCACGTGGCCACGCATGTGTGACAGCAGCAGCACGCGGGCCCCGGACCGTACGGCCGCCAAGGCCAGGTCGTCCGGGTCGATCCGGTAGTCGGGGGTGATGCCGACGAACACCGGAGCCCCGCCGGCGTGGACCACCGCCCCGGGCACCGGGGCCAGCGTGAAGGCATTCATGAGGACCGGTTCGTCCCGCTGGACGCCGAGGGCCATGAGGGCGGCAGCCAACGAAGCCCCGCAACTGTTGAACGCCACGCAGTACCGACGCCCCACCAGGTCCGCGAACTCAGCCTCGAGGAGGGCCACGTCGGACCCGCCGGCCGCCGACTCGCCGTAGCGGAAGAGTTGGCCGGTGGCCATCAGCTCGTTGGCCCGCCGGATCCCCTCGGCCGGGACGGGGGGCTGGTCGGTGAAGTCCAGGTCCACCCTCGGGAGGCGCTGCGGATCGGTCCGGTCGGTCACCGCCGGTCCCCCGGGGAGGTGGCACGCAGGTCGGCCGACCGGGCGTGGCCCTCCATGCCCTCCAGCCGGCTGATCCGGCCGGCCACCGCGGCGTGGACGACCGACGCCTCCTCGTCCATCTCCTGCCAGGTCAGTTGCTTGACGAACCGGTGGACGTTCAGGCCCCCGCTGTACCGGGCTGCCCGGCCGGTGGGGAGGATGTGGTTCGGACCGCTGCTCTTGTCGCCGAACGGCACCGTGGTCCGCTCACCCAGGAACAGCGAGCCGTAGTTGCGGAGCCGGGCCCGCCACCAGGCGAGGTCGGCGGCCATGACCTGGAGGTGCTCGGGGGCGTACTCGTCACACACCGCGGCGGCCTCGTCGCGGTCGTCGACCACGACGACCTCGCCGTGGTCGCGCCAGGCGGCCGCCGCGGACGCCCGGGCCGGGTCGGGGAGGGCGTCGGCCTCGGCGGCGGCACGACCGACAACCTCGGCGCCCAGGTCGGCACACGTGGTGACCAGCCACACCGGCGAGTCGGGGCCGTGCTCGGCCTGGCCGATCAGGTCGGTGGCCACGGTGGCCGGATCGGCGGTGCCGTCGGCCACCACCATCGACTCGGTCGGACCGGCCACCACGTCGATGCCGACCCGCCCGAAGAGCTGTCGCTTGGCCTCGGCCACCAGGGAGTTGCCGGGACCCACGATCACGTCGGCCGGTCGCCCGGTGAACAACCCGAACGCCAGGGCCCCGACGCCCTGGACGCCACCCAGGCCGAGCACCTGGTCGGCGCCGGCCAGGTGGGCGGCGTGGAGGATGGCCGGGTGCACCCCGCCCCGGTCGTGACGGGCCGGCGAGGCCACCACCACGTGGTCGACGCCCGCCTCCACCGCGGTGGTGACGCTCATCAACGCCGAGGCCACGTGGGCGAACCGGCCGGCCGGGACGTAGCAGCCGGCCACCTCCACGGGCACCAGCCGCTGACCGGCGACCAGCCCCGGGGACAGTTCGACGGAGAACTCGGCCATGGACTCACGCTGGGCCCGGGCGAAGTCCCGGATGTGGCGGTGGGCGAAGGCCACGTCGTCGATGACGGTGGTGGGCAGCGACCGGGTGGCTGCCTCGACCTCGCCGGGACCGACCTCGACGGGGCCGGTCCATCCGTCGAACTCGGCGGCCAGGCGAGCCGCCTCGTCCTCGCCGCCCGCCTCCAGGCCAGCCAGCAGGTCGGCGACCGTGCGGCCCACCTCCGGGTCGGCCTCGTTGAGCGGGCGGGGTGCCTGTTTCAGGTACCTGCGGGTCACCGCCGGATGTTCCCACGGAACCCGTCCGGACGGCACACCTGCGGGATGGATCTGCGACGATGGCGCCATGTCCGAACCGGTACCCGACCCGGTCGTCGACCCGGTCATCGGCCTGGTACGCCGGCTGGCCGACGTCGCCCTCGACCACGTCGTCGACCCGCCACGGGGTGGCGACCCGGTGGTCCGGTTCGCCCCGCCCGACGAGCTGGTCGCCGCATTCTCCTCCTCGGTCGGACTGGCCCTCGGCGCCGACGCTCCGGCCCATGACGCTGATGCCGTGGTGACAGCCGTCGGAACGGTGCTCCACCACTCGGTCCAGACCACCCACCCCCGGTTCATGAACCAGAACTACGCCGGAGCCGACCCAGTGGCCGTGGTGGGCGACTGGCTGGGCGCGGCGCTGAACACGGCCAACTCCACCTACGAGATCGCCCCCGTCTTCCATCTGGTGGAGAACGCGGTACTGGCCAAGCTGGCCCACCTGGCCGGCTTCGGAGGCCCGGGACCCGACGCCCCTCCGGCACCCCTCCCACCCGGCCTGTTCTGCCCGGGTGGTTCGGTGGCCCTGCTGTACGCCCTGCAGTTGGCCCGGCACCGCCTCCAGCCCGACCTGGTCACCGCCGGTGCGTCGGCAGGACCGCTGGCCATGTTCGTGTCGTCGTCGGGGCACTACGGGGCGGGCAAGGCGGCGTCGCTGCTGGGACTGGGTAGCGACGCGGTGGTCGAGGTGGCTGCCGACCCGGACGGGGCGATGCGCCCCGACGCCCTACGGGCCGCCATGGCCGACGCGGTGGCGGGGGGCCGCACGACGCTGGCTGTCATCGCCACGGCGGGCACCACCGTCACGTGTGCCTTCGATCCGCTGGACGCGGTGGCCGATGCCTGTGCCGAACACGGCGCCTGGATGCACGTGGACGGCTGCTACGGCGCCTCGGCCCTGTTCTCACCCGACCACCGGCACCGCCTGGCCGGGGTGGAGCGGGCCGACTCGATGGTGTGGAACCTCCACAAGATGATGGGTGCCACCCAGCAGTGCACCGCCCTGCTGCTCCGGGAGCCCGAGCGCCTCGCCGCCTGCTTCTCCACCGGCGCCGACTACCTGTTCCAGCCCGACAAGCAGTTCGGCGAGTGGGACTCCGGCGACCGGACCTACCAGTGCGGCCGACGGGTCGATGCCCTGAAGCTGTGGTTGGCGTGGAAGGTACGGGGCGACGCCGGGTTCGCGGCCCGCATCGACCACGCGGTGGCCATGGCCGACTTCGCCCGGATGGTCGTCGGTGCGTCTGACGGGGCCTTCGTGCCGCTGGCCGACACCGGCTTCACCAACCTGGTGTTCCTGTGGGTTCCGCCCGAACTCCGTCCCCTGGATCCCGGTGGCCTCTCCGGTGAGGTGCGGGACCGGCTCCACCGGGTGGCGCCGCGCATCAAGGCCCGGATGCAGGCCGAGGGGACGGCCATGCTCGGCTACCAGCCGCTCGGCGGGGTCAACGCCTTCCGGCTCCTGGTGATGAACCCTGCGGTGGCCCCCGACGACGTCGAGGCCGTCCTGGGGCTGATCGACCGCTACGGCGCCGAGGAGTGGGCGGCGCTGGCCTGACCGTGGGAATGGTCAGTCCGGGAGACCGTCCAACCAGTCGCCGATGATCCGGTTGAAGTCTGCGGGTCGTTCCTGGTTGGGAAGGTGCCCGCAGCCCGGCACCTCGACGTAGGAGGCGCCGGGAATCCCGTCGGCCAACCGACGCGAGTCCGACGGCGGACAGACCCGGTCGTGCTCGCCGACGACCACCAGGGTGGGCACGTCGATCGAGGAGAGGTGCGGCGTGTGGTCGGTCTCGGCCAGGGAGGCCGCGGCATAGCCATACCCGGGCATCCGACAGGCCACGGCCATGATGTCGGCCACCTTCCGGACCACCTCGGGTGGCGTGCCGTCGGCGACCAGCAGGGGCGTGCGGTCCCGGACGAAGGCCCCGGGGTCGGCCGCGTAGTCACGAGCCCGCTGGTGCATCGCTTCGGCCCGCTCCGGGTCGAAGCCCGATCCCCGGCTGGTGTCGGCCAGCACCAGGGCCCGCAGGCGCTCCGGGTGCCGGAGGGCGAACCGGGTGGCGATCACCCCGCCCCACGACACACCGAGCACGACCGCCCGGTCGCTCCCGACGTCGTCCAGCAGGCCGGCCACCGCGTCGGCGTACCCGTCGATGCCCGGAGGATCGGCCGGATCGTCGGACTCCCCGTAGCCGGGCGCATCGGGGGCCAGGAGCCGCCAGCGGTCGGCCAGGCCCCCCGTCCGGGCATCGGCCTGTCCCAGGAAGGCGTCACCGGATGACCCGATGCCGTGCAGGAGCACCAAGGTCGGTGCAGCGGGGTCGCCCGCCTCGACCACGGCCAGTGGGCCCCGTCCGACCCTCGTCGCGTCCACCACCGACCCCCGTCGCCTTCTCATCCAATCCCGGACTGGGCCATGATGGCCCACATGACACTCAAGGTCGGCGTCCAACTCCACCCCCAGGCCACCACCGTCGAGGCGCTCCGTGACGCCTGGCGCCGGGCCGACGCCATGGGAGCAGACTCGATCTGGATCTGGGACCACTTCTATCCCCTGTACGGGGACCCGGACGCCGAGCACTTCGAAGGTTGGACCCTGCTGTCGGCCATGGCCGCCGATACGTCCAACGCCATGCTCGGCACGATGGTGACCGGCAACTCCTACCGGAACCCGGAACTGCTGGCCGACATGGCCCGCACGCTGGACCACCTGACCGGTGGCCGCATGTACCTGTCGGTGGGGGCGGGCTGGTTCGAGCGGGACTACGACGAGTACGGCTATGAGTTCGGCACGGTGGGCAGTCGCCTGAAGCAATTGGAGGCCGACCTGCCCCGGATGAAGGGTCGGCTCGGGAAGCTGAACCCACCGCCCGTCGGGCCGATGCCGCTGCTCATCGGCGGGTCGGGCCGGAAGGTCACCCTGCGGCTGGTGGCCGAATACGCCGATGCCTGGAACTGCTTCGGCCCGCCCGACAACGTGGCCGAACTGTCGGCCATCCTGGACGACTGGTGCGCCAAGGTCGGTCGGGATCCGGTGGAGATCGAGCGGACGGTCTGCATCGCCCCCGATGACGTCCACGACGTCGGTCGATACCTCGACGTCGGCGTCGACCACCTGATCATCATGACCGGCCACCCCTTCGATCTCGGCCCGTTGGAGTCGCTGATCGCCCAGCGGGACGCCCTGGGCTGACCGGGTCGTTCACCTACGCTCTCGGTACACCACCAGATCCCGGGAGCAGCCCATGACCGATGTCACCAACCTTTTTTCCTGCGCCAAGTGCGGATGCACCAACTGTGAGAAGGGCGAGATCCGCACCACCGGATCGGGCTTCAGCCGGTTCCTGAACCTGCAGAACCAGAAGTTCGGCTTCATGGCCTGTGAGGCCTGCGGCTACACCGAGTTCTACCGGATGGATGGCAAGGGAGGCCTCGGCACGGTGTTCGACGTCCTCACCAACTGACCGACGGGCCACCCCTACCGGGGACCAGGCCACCTACCCGGCGGCGCTACCACGGCGCCAGACCACGGCCCCGGCCGCCGGCAGGTCCCCGGGCCCGGGCCCC